>JAFDKD010000010.1 GCA_019307165.1 Deltaproteobacteria bacterium
GGGCCTTGTTCATCATATCCGTGGCCGTCAGTCCCGGCGTTTTCGGAAGCCCCTCCACTCCCCAGGCCGATTCCATGCGTTGGCGAACGGCCGGGTCGGCCACCTGCTGGTATCCGGTGTAGACGTTGGGCAGCCCGCCCATGTCACAGGCCCCCTGGACGTTGTTCTGCCCCCGCAGCGGGTTGACCCCGCCGCCCGGGATGCCCACGTTGCCGCAAAGCATGGCCAGGTTGGCCAGGGACTTCACATTGTCCGTTCCCGAGGTATGCTGGGTGATCCCCATGGCATACAGAATGGATGCGGCCGGCGCCTCGGCGTACGTGCGCGCTGCGGCCGCAAGATCGTCTTTCGGAATGCCGGTGATGGTCTCCACATGCTCCGGCGTGTATTCGGCCACGGTCTTTTTCAGTTCGTCCATGCCGACCGTTCGCTCCTTGACGTAGGTTTCGTCATAGAGCCCTTCGTTGATGATCACATTCATCATGCCGTTGATCCATGCCACGTCGGTCCCCAGGTTGGGCCGCAGCCACTGGGTCGCATGACGGGTGATCGGGATCTTCCGGGGATCCACAACGATCACCCGGGCCCCCTTGAACTTGACCGCACGCTTCACATAAGAGGAAAGGACAGGGTGATTCTCCGTGGTATTGGAACCGGTGATGAGGATGACGTCCGACTTGTTAATGTCTTCGATGGGATTGGTCATGGACCCACTTCCGAACGCTGCGGCAAGACCTGCCACGGTGGAGGCGTGTCAGAGCCGCGCGCAGTGATCCACGTTGTTGGTGCCGATCACCGTCCTTGTGAATTTCTGCACCACGTAGTTCTCTTCGTTGGTGATCCGGGCGCTGGTCAGGAAACCGATGGCATCGGGCCCGGCATCCTTCTTTATCTTGTTCAGGTTCTCCGCGACCCGGTCCAGGGCCTCGTCCCAATCAGCCTCCCTGAGGGCGCCGTTTTCCCTGACCAGGGGTGTCTTCAGTCGTTCGGGATCATGAATGAAGTCATAGCCGAAGCGGCCCTTGGCGCAAAGGCTGCCGTAGTTGGGGCCGATCCCTTCCACACCCGTAACCTTTGCGACCTGCCCCTTGTTTACATGCAGAAACATCTGGCAGCCCACGCCGCAGTAAGAGCAGGTGGTCCTGACCTTTTTCATGGCCCAGGGTTTGCCCTTGAACCGGCTGGGCTGCGGCACCAGCGCCCCTACCGGACATGCCTGCACGCATTCCCCGCAGAACACGCAGTCCGAAGTGGTATAGGGCCGGTCCCCCGCGGTGACGATCTTGGAGGCGACGCCCCGGTATCCGTAGGAAATGGCCTCATTGACCTGAACGTCGTTGCAGGCCTGAACACATCGGCCGCACATGATGCATCTTGAAAAATCCCGCGTGATCAGGGTGTTCGTCTCCACGGGATACCGGGTGGGGCTCTCGGAAAAACGAACGGTGTCCACTCCGTATTCGTAAGCCAGTTCCTGGAGCCTGCAGTCGCCGTCCGCCTCGCATGTGACGCAGTAGTGATGCCCCGAAGCGAGCAGCAGTTCCAGATTCAGCTTTCTCGATTTAATGACCTTCTCGGTATGGGTCCGGACCACCATGTTCGGGGCGGCCGGCGCCGCACAGGAAGCCATCAGGCTCCGGGCGCCCTCTACCTCCACCAGGCAGATACGACATGCCCCGGTGGGAGAGGCCTCTTTTAGGTAACACAGGGTCGGAATCCGGATTCCCTTTCTCCAGGCCACCTGAAGGATGGTTTCTCCGGGCGAGAATCGGTACTCCTTGCCGTCGATTTGAATCAGATTGGAATCGCTCATTTTCACCTCATGGGAACTGACTGAAGGATTGGACTGCGCTCACACTGACCCAGGGGCGCCATCGGAATTGCAAGTGACATATTGCTTTAGGGCTGTGTTGTCAAGAAATTTTACCGTTTGGGTAGTATAGATTTTATTCCCAAACAACGAGGGAGGGAATTGGGATTTTGGAAATCAGTTATCAGTTAATAGTTATCTGTTATTAGGAAAATCCAATAATCGTCAAACCAGCAGGAAGTAACGAATAACCGATAACTGATAACGAATAACGCCCTATAGGGTCGTAAAGGGCGGTTTCGTTCATGATTGGCGATTTGGGAAATAATAAACGTTACGGAGGGGTTGTTTTCTCGCAAAGGGCGCAAAGATCGCAAAGAAACACATTTGAAAAACAGGGTTTTGCCCTCTTGGCGATCTTGGCGAGAGGAAAAAGACCAGAGGTCGGAGATCAGAGAGCAGAGAACGGCGAACCGAAGAAAACAATCTTCAATTTTCAATCTTCAATGTTCAATCTTCAATGCCCTATTTTTGCGTCCTTGGCGATCTTGGCGAGAGGAATAACCACGGGCGGGTAGACAATCGACTTCCGTCATCCGTCTAATACTCCGAAGGCATCTCCTTGAGTTGGGCCAATGAAAAGACCGGGCCGTCCTTGCACACATACTGGTCGCCGATATTGCACCGTCCGCAGATGCCGATCCCGCACTTCATCCGCATCTCCAGGGAGAGGATGATCTTCTCGGGCGGAAACCCAAGTTTTTCAAGCACGGGCTGTGTAAACCGGATCATGACGGGCGGACCGCAGACCAGGGCAACGGCATCATCGGCGCTGGTGATCTTCTCTTCCGTGATGGTCGGCACGAAACCGACATTGTATTTCCATTCGGGATCATCGGTGGCGTCCACCGTGATGTGCATATCGATGTCGTCCCGTTGTTCCCATGCGGCCAGTTCGTCTTTATAAAGCAGCATACCGGGCGACCTGGCGCCGTACACCACGGTGATGTCCTTAAATTTGGCGCGGTTGTCGGGATGGATCATGTACACGATGCTGGACCGAAGGGTGGTGAAAGCAAACCCGCCGCCGATAATCACCACGTTTTTCCCTTCCATTTCCTCCCAAGGGTACCAGTTGCCCAGGGGCCCTCGAATGCCCATCACGTCCCCCACCCTCATGTCGTGCAGGAAAGTGGTGACCAGCCCCGTTTTATTGACCGTAAAGGTGACGAACCCTTCCTCCGTGGGAGAGGAGGCGATGCCGATGGGAATTTCGCCTTTGCCTGCCACGGACAACTCTGCAAACTGCCCGGGCGTGTAGGCGAATTTTTTCTCATCCTCGGAATTCAAAAACACAAACTTGAATGTCTTGAGGTTCCGGTCTTCCGTCTCTGTAATGATATCGTCAATCCGGACCGGATAAGGCAAATACGGATTTTCCAAGGCAACACCCCCTAGTTGGCTAATCATATGACTGTGTTCCATGTTCTTCTTTCTTCGTTCCTTGTTCGTTATAGGGCGTTATTCGTTATCAGTTATTCGTTATTCGTTGGTTGATAGATGATTCGCTTTTACTGATAACAGATAACTATTAACTGATAACTGAATTCCCCCTTCCACCTAACGACCTATCAAAACCCGTTCATCTTCTCTACTACTTCCCGAATATCGATATTCACGGGACAGTAGCGTACGCAACGGCCGCAGCCGGAACACTGGACCCCGTTTTCGTACTTGTCCACATAGTATTTGAGCTTGTGCATGAACCGCTGCCTCACCCGCTGGACTTTCTGATCCCGGGGATTGTGGCCCGAGCCATGCAGCGTGAAGAGCGGGAACATGCAGGAATCCCAGTTCCGCATCCGGTCTCCCTGCTTGCCCTGGACCTCATCCTGTATGTCGAAGCACCAGCACGTGGGGCAGAGATATGTGCACGCACCGCAATTGAGACATGCAAAGGACACATCTTCCCAGAAATCGGCATCGAACAGGTCGTTGATGACTTTGTCCTTCAACTTGTCCGTGTGGACGTCGGAGGCGATTTTCTCCGATGCCGCCGCAGCCAGATCATCCGCGGCCTTCAGCGTTTTATCGTCCGCGTCGCTTCCCGCCGGCATCTTCAGGAGCAGGGTTTCGCCTTTTTCGGTCAGGGCCTTTGCCAGGAAACGGTCCTCCAGGTCAACCAGCATGACGTCCAGGCCGTTTTCCCCGAAAGGACCCCCGCCCACGGATGTGCAGAAGCAGGTGGGACACGGCTCGATGCACCCCAGGCCCACGAAGGTGGTGGACTCGAAGTGCCGGACCCACCAGGGGTCTCTGTATTCAGGATTGTCGAAATTGAGCCGGACAATCTGACAGGCATGCGCGTCGCAAGGCCGAATGCCCACAACCGCCTGGGGCGAATAGTCTTTGGGGCTTTCTTTGACGATCCCCACGTCCTCATCGTTCTCATCCAGGGAGTACTCGAACATGCGCTCCGACTGGGGAAACACCAGGGACTTGGCTGAAAGACGCGTGTTGGTAAAACCGAAGTCGGGCTGCTTCCCCGAGGCCAGGGGCACAAAGTTGTGGAAGTCGCCGTCCTTAACGGGAACCAGGACCTTGGTGTCGTCCCCCAGGCCTTTGAGCGCCTCGATCCATTTGTCCTTGCTGTAAACCTTGCTGCTTATCATGGGATCTTCCTTCTAACGGATAAATTCGTTGTAGTCATCCGGCCGGTAGACGTCCAGGGGCGGCCTGGTGTCGAGATCCAGTCCGGGCTCCCAGGAAAAGATCTCCAGTGCATCCTTGTTGAGTTTTTTGGTAAATTGCCTCATCCGAATTCCCACGGGGCAGACCCGCTCGCAGGCCCCGCAGTCGGTGCACCGTCCCGCGCAGTGATATGCTCTGAGGAAATGGAATGTCATGGTGTCCGTGGGGTCGGTGCTCTTGCCCACCCACTGGGGCCGGGATTCGTCCACAAAACAGGTGGGGCAATAACAGAGCGGACAGGCGTTCCTGCACGCATAGCAGCGAAGGCACCGGGAAAACATGCGCGTGAAAAACCCCCACTTCTTGTCCGGCGTCATCTGCTCCAGCTTCTCCACGTCCGCATAGACCGCCACGTCTTCCGGCTCCGCCACGGCATCTGCAATCATGTCGTCGTGGATGACGGGGTTATGATGGGTGCAGGTGGCGCAGTTGTGCTGAAGAAACTTATTCTTGTCAAAGGTCTCTTCAAAGCCGTCGCCCTTTACCGTGAACCGATCACCCTTTTCCTCTACGTCCGTAATTTCCCTGTGCTTGACCGCCCGGGCTGCGGCCCGGTGGTCGATCATACCGGTACAGGGCAGCCCGACAATATAGAGTTGATCGCGTGCGATCTGGTTTTCGATGATGTGGTTTACGATATTTCTGGAATTACAGCCATTGGCCACGATCCCTATTTTCTCTTTTCGCCGGGTCAGGTAGTTGCACAAATTGAGCGCGCAAAAGCTGTCCCAGTGAAGGAGATCCGCCTGATCCGGCTCCCTGATGAGCACCGGGTGGTTCATCATGGGAACGGTTCCCTTCCTGTACCCCACGAAAACGTCAACGGTTTTGTCCTGGAGCAGCTTCCTGGCGATCTCCCTGATTTTCTCCGTATATTCAAGCATTACGCCACCTCTGCCCTTTTTTTGATAAAGTATGTTGCCGGGCCCGTGGCCTTCACCTCCGCGGCCACCGCCCGAGCCACCTCCGCGAACTTGGTGCCCTCGGCCGAGGATATCCACGAGAAATGCAATCTGCCCGGTTCTATGCCCATGTGCTCGAGAAGGCCTTTCAACATGGCAAATTTCCTGCGCGCGTAGTAATTACCTTCCAGGTAATGGCAGTCTCCGGGGTGTCACCCGGAAACCCATATCCCGTCCGCTCCCCTGCGGAATGCGGCCAGGATGAACTTCGGACTCACCCTGCCGGAACAGGGGACCCGGATGACCCTGAAATTGTGGGGATACTGAAGCCGGCTGACCCCGGCGAGATCCGCGGCCCCGTAACTGCACCAGTGGCAGAGAAACGTGGTGATTTTCGGTTCCCAATCGCTCATTCTCGATCTCCTGTATAAGTAAAGCCCCGGTCCTATAGATCCCGCTTTGAAACCGCCCCCATAAGGAGCCATGCAATTACCGAGTCCCATAAGTGACTAAAGTGATCTAAAGTGACTAGAGTGCCTAAAGTTAAGGACTTTCTTGACATTTCATATGATTGATGAGCGAAGCTCCTCCTCCACTTTAGCTCACTTTAGCTCACTCATAACTTTAGTCACTTCATGGCCCGCATTTCCGGGACGGCACAGCCAGACAACTCTGACCCCCGCTGCACGGGATCTTCGACTGGCCCAGAAGACCCGACTTCGCTAAAGGGCAGCTACGACGGGCAGGCCAGGTTTTGCAGATGGAATAAATTCGCGCAGCGATTTTATATCTCGTTGATCATGGCCATAATCTGATCCGTCCCAAACCCCTTCAGATTGATGGCCCCGGACCGGCAGGATGCCACACAGAGCCCGCACCCTTTGCACAGGACCGGGTTGATGTCGGCCTTGCCCGCAAAGGGGCCTTCCTCGATAAAGGCCGGCGCCGAATAGGGGCAGATACTGATGCACACCTCGCAGCTGCTGCAATAGGCCGGGTTTACCTCCGCCACGGTGCCGCTCACCGCCACGGTCTGCCGCGCCAGCAATGTAATGGCCCTCGAGGAGGCGGCCTGGGCCTGGGCCACGGCCTCGTCTATGGGTTTGGGATAATGGGCGAGGCCGCACAGGTATACGCCGTCGGTGGAAAACTCCGACGGCCCCAGCTTGGCGTGCGCCTCCACGAAAAACCCGTCTTCGTTCATGGGGATCTTGAAGAACTGGGCCAGTTTCTCGTCCTTGTACGGGACGATGGCCGTGGCCAGGGAGACGAGGTCCGCCCGGATTCGGATCGGCCGACCCAGGATGTGGTCCATCACCTCCACGACCAGTCCGTCTTCGCCCGCCTCTACTGTGGGCTTCCCGTCCAGGGTGTATCGGATGAAGATGACGCCTTTGGCCCGCGCCTCGCGATAGAGGGCTTCCCGCTCCCCATAGGTACGGATATCGCGGTAAAGGATATATACGTTCATATCCGGGTTAATTTCCTTCAGATGCAGCGCGCTCTCCACGGTGTGGGTGCAGCAGACGCGGGAGCAGTAAGGCCGGCCCGGCTCGCGGGAGCCCACGCACTGGATGAACACGGCCGTATCCGCCGCCTTGAGAGACGAATCGTCCGATATGAACTTTTGGTCCAGTTCCAGATGGGTCATGACCCGGGGATCGACCCCGTACATGTATTCGTCGGGTTTGAATTCGGATGCGCCGGTGGCCACCACCGCAATCCCGTGCTCGATGGTGTCCTCGCTGCCCGACGTGTTGACCAGGGTTTTGAAGTTGCCCACAAAACCGTCCACGTCGATCAACTCGGTATCCAGCCTGACGTCGATGCCCTCATCCGATTCAACGGCGCGGATGAGCGTATCGAGGTTCACCTGAACGTCCTCGCCCTTCCAGGTGCGAAACAGCTGACCGGCCTGCCCCCCCAGGCGCTCCGTCCGCTCCACCAGGCAGACCTGATACCCCTGGGCGGACAGGGTCCTGGCCGAAACCATTCCGGAAATACCGCCGCCGATCACCAGGGCCCGCTGATTCACCTCCAGTTCCGTGTCGGTCAGCGGGGCCATGAGGGCGACCTTGGCAACGGCCATTCGCACCAGGTCCTTGGCCTTTTCCGTGGCCGCCTCCGGATTGTCCTTGTGGACCCAGGAGTCCTGGTTGCGGATATTGGTCATTTCGAACAGGTACTTGTTGAGCCCGGCATTGACCAGCGTTTCCTGAAACAGGGGTTCATGCGTCTTGGGCGTGCAGGCGGCCACCACGATCCGGTTCAGGTTGTTATCGGTGATCACCTGGGTCATGGCGTCCTGGGTGTCCTGGGAGCAGGAATAGAGGTTGTCGGCCACGAATTCCACGTAGGGGAGGCCCGCGGCGTACTCCCGAACGGCGGGTACATCCACCACGCCGCTGATGTTGATGCCGCAGTGACAGACGAACACGCCGATGCGCGGGCGCTCGCCCA
Organism: Deltaproteobacteria bacterium; assembly: GCA_019307165.1. Taxonomy (GTDB): domain Bacteria; phylum Desulfobacterota; class DSM-4660; order Desulfatiglandales; family Desulfatiglandaceae; genus JAFDKD01. Next base: position 7,924 of record JAFDKD010000010.1, read on the forward strand.
TGATATTGCGTTCCGCCGGTTTCTCTTTCGACCGGGTCAGCGTGTTCCTGGCCGGACTGAGCAGGGCGCCGGCTTCCGCCGCGGCCGAACTGGCCTCGATGACCGACTGAGGGATGTCCTTGGGGCCGGCAAACGCGCCGCACACATACACGCCTTCCCTGGAGGTCGCCACGGGACGAAAGGAATCGGTCATGCAGAAATCCCCTTCCGTCATGGCGACGTCCAGTTTTTCGGCAAGTTCCTTCACCTGGGACGGCGTTTCCAGACCCACGGAAAGCACGACCATGTCGAATGCCTCTTCACTATAGTCGCCGCTCTCGTCCGCGTATTTAAGGATCACATCGCCCGTTTCCTCATCGGGATCGATGGTGTGTATCCGGGAACGGATAAATCGAATGCCGTGTTTTTCCCTGGCGTCATCGTAGTAACGTTCGAAATCCTTGCCGTGGGTCCGCATGTCCATGAAAAAGATGGCGCAGTCCAGATCGTCACCGCTATGTTCCTTGGCGATCACGGCCTCCTTGATGGCATACATGCAGCAGACCGCGGAGCAGTATCCGTTGTCGCACCGGTTGATATCGCGCGATCCCACGCACTGCAGCCATGCGATCTTCTTGGGTTCCTTGTGATCGCCCATCCTCGCCAGGTGGCCCATGGTGGGGCCCGATGCCGACAGGACCCGCTCGAACTCCATGGCGGTCATGATGCTCGGGTGGTTGGCGTAATTGTAGGTGTCGAATCGAGACGGGTCAAAGGCCTCGAAACCGGGGGCCAGAATAATGGAGCCCACATCGAGCTTAAGGGTTTCACCTCTCTGGGCATGGGTGTCGAGGGTGACGGCTTCCGCCCCGCAGGCCTCCACGCACTGATAGCACTCGCAGCAGTAGCTGCAGTTAAGACACCGGTGGGCCTCTTCCCTGCCCGCTTCCTCGTCGTAGCCCAGTTCCACCTCGTCGAAATTACCCGCCCTTTTTTCCACCGGAAGTTCGGGCATCCCGGCCCTGGCCTTGACCGGCTCGTCTTCGGGCACGGCGCGGTATACCGGGTCGTCATAGGTCAGGGGTTCGCGTCCCTCGGCCATGTCGCGCCCATCCAGATAGCGGAGAACGGACTCTGCCGCCTCCTTGCCCGCGGCAATGGCGCCGATGGCCACCCAGGGGCCTGTTTGCAGGTCTCCGCCGGCGAACACGCCGTCGCGATTCGTGGCAAAGGTGACGGGGTCCACTTCCATGGTGCCCCACCGGGTAAATTCAAGGCCCTCGATGTCTTCCAGGGCCGAGAGATCCGGACCCTGGCCGATGGCCGGGATCAACTGGTCGATCTCAAGATCGTATTCGCTCCCCGGTATGGGAACGGGGCGGCGTCTGCCAGATGAATCGGGCTCGCCCAGTTCCATGCGGATGCACCTGATCCCCGTCACCTGACCGTCCCGGGTGAGCACTTCCTGGGGAGCGGCCAGATAGGAGATTCGGACGCCCTCGAATTCGGCCGCCTGAATCTCCTCTTCCCATGCGGGCATTTCCGTGCGGGTGCGCCGGTAGACAATGTTCACCTCTTCCGCGCCCATTCGCACGGCCGACCGGCTCACGTCGATGGCCACGTTGCCCCCGCCGATAATGGCGACTTTCTTGCCCACCTGGGTCTTTCCGGTCAGGTTGAGTTCCCTCAAAAAATCCACGCCCTGGCGGACCCCCTGGGCCTTCTCGCCGGGGACGCCCAGTTCGATGCCCTTGTGGGCCCCCGTTGCCAGGTAAACGGCCTTGTACCCCTGAGCGAAAAGATCGTCCACGCTCAGGTCGGGACCCAGGGGCGGGTTGGTCCGGATCTCCACGCCAAGGTTCGTGATGACCTCCACCTCCCGCTCCAGCACCTCGGGGGGAAGCCGATGGTCGGGGATGCCCACCCGAAGCATCCCGCCCGTTACGGGCAGGGCCTCGAAAATGGTGGAAAGCACCCCTTTGCGCGCCAGTTGATAGGCGGCGGAAAGGCCGGCGGGGCCGGACCCGATAATGGCCACTTTCTCATCTCTGGGCGGCAGGCACGCGATCTCGACCTGCCGGGGATCGAACCGGTCCGCGGCCAGCCGCTTGAGATCGCGGATGGCGACCGGCTCGTCCACCTCGCACCGGCGGCACGCCTCCTCGCAGCCGTGAGGGCAGATGCGGCCCAGCACGCCGGGAAGCGGCAAGTCCTCCATGATAATCTTGAGGGCCGCTTCGTGCTTGCCCTGTCCCACCATCTGCACGTACCCCTGGACATTCAGTCCGGCGGGGCAGGCCAGGCGGCATGGGGCTTTATCCGATTTCTGGATGGCGAAGGCGCCGGGAATGGCCTGGGGGTATTTCTTGAAAGCCGCCTTACGATTGACCAGGGCCTGGTCATATTCGCTGGGCAGTTCGACGGGACACACGTCCACGCAATCGCCGCAGGCGGTGCATTTGGCCTCATCGATATAGCGCGGGGTTTTATTGACCGTAACCGTAAAATTTCCCTTCTCCCCTTCAACCTCTCCCACTTCGGCGCACGTGATCAGGTTGATGTTCAAATGCCGGCCGACCTCGACCAGTTTGGGGGAGATAATTCACATGGCGCAGTCATTGGTGGGGAACGTCTTGTCCAGCTCGCTCATCACACCGCCGATGGCGGACGACTTTTCCACCAGATGGACGTAATATCCGGAATCGGCCAGATCCAGAGCGGCCTGCATTCCCGCGATGCCGCCCCCCACAACCATGACGGATCCAACGGTTTTGTCAGTCATGCGGAACTCCTTATTTCGGTCATGTTTATTGCAGCCCTATACGCGATCAGACAGGCCGCCTAACTTACTTTGGAGTTGTTGGATTTGTCAACAAAATTCTCCGAGCCCCTCTGCCGGCCCGACCAGGTCGAAACATTGAATATGGTTCAGTGATGCTTGACTATTTGAGGATTGTTGATACGCAATTCGTGCGGGCGCGGACTCACAATCGCCTTGAAACGCGGTCAGTTCGGTGATATGTTTAAATTTTAGACAATTGCGGGATCGATTCGGGGACCGTGCGACAGATCTTGACCGCCGTCCCCGGGAAATTCCCAAGACAAGGAAACCGGGACAATGACAGTAAAAACACGTCCAATTATCCACATCGGCATTGCGGGCGGCGGCGAACTCTGCAGGGAAGTGCTGAAAAAAACCACATTCGACTATAAGTTGAATCAGGTGCACGCAAGTATCGTAGCCGTGGCCGATCCCGACCCCGATCAAGCCGGGATGGCGCTCGCAAAAAAGATGGGGCTAATGACCTTTACCGAATATGACGGCCTGTATCTCCCCGAAACGGACGTGCACCTGATCATCACACTGACACCCGACAAGGATATTTTCGAAGACATCCTGCGGACAAAGCCGGAAAATATGCGGCTTCTCTCCTATGCCGCCTTTGAACTGTTCTGGAAGGCCATCGGCGTTGAAGAGCAGAAACTCCGTGATCGAAGCGAAGAGATGGAGACCATCATCAACGGCATCCAGGACTTCATTCTGGTCATTACCCCGGACCGGGTGATTATCGAGGCGAACGACGCCTTTCTCAAACAAATGAACTACAGCCGCGAGGAAGTGATCGGCCGAAAATGCCATGAGGTTTTTCAGCATGTCAATCAGCCCTGCGATGTGGGCGATAACTTCTGTCCCCTGAACAAGGTCATCCGGGACAAGCGCCCGAGCCAGCAAATTCGAACCCGGGTGGACCACAACGGCCGTCGCCGGTACATGGACGTGTCCATTTTCCCCATCTGGGAGAAAGACGGCAAGGTGTCCAGGTTCATCGAGGTCAGCCGCGACATCACCGACCGCAAGCGTGAACAAGAGGAGATCACCCGGCGACTGGAACAAATGGTCGAGGAGCGCACCCGCCAACTCCGGGAGACCCATGAAAAGCTCCTGCACCAGGACAAGATGGCCTCCCTCGGCAAATTGTCCGCGTCCGTGGTCCATGAAATCAACAACCCCATCGCAGGGATACTCAATCTGATTCTCCTCATCAAGCGCATGATGGAAGAAGGGGCCCTGGATCGGAAAGACCTGGACAAATTCAGCCGGTATCTGAACCTCATGGAGACCGAGACCCGGCGGATCAGCCGGATCGTATCCAACCTGCTCGCCTTTTCCCGTCAGTCCAAAATGGAAGTGGGCCGCGTTGACCTGAACCGCCTGATCGATAAAATTCTGATGCTGAACGCCAACCTGCTCAAGATCAACCGGGTGACCGTGGAAAAACGCCTGGGTCCCGACGTACCGTTCTTTCTCGGGTCCGAAGACCAGTTGCAACAGGTCTTCATGAACCTGGTTTCAAACGCGGCCGAAGCCATTGAGGCCAACGGCGGCGGCAAGCTGATCATCGAAACCGGGCACGCCCAGTCCGAAAACACCATCACGGTCAGCGTTGCGGATACCGGCATCGGGATATCCCGCGAAAACCTCTCCCGGCTCTTCGAGCCCTTTTACACCACCAAAAAGAAGGGAAAGGGCGTGGGCCTGGGATTGTCCGTGGCCTACGGCATCATTGAGGAGCACGGCGGCGTCATCAGCGTGGATTCCGAGGAGGGGAAAGGCACCCGTTTCGCCGTGACCCTGCCCATTAAGCCGCAGGGTGAATTGATCGATCCTCAGGGAGAAGACCATGTCTAAAACTAAGGTCCTTATCGTTGATGACGAGTTGATCATGCGGGAGTCCCTTGCCGGTTGGCTGGAACGCGACGGTCATGCCATCGACACGGCCGCCGGCGGTGAAGAGGCCCTGGAGAAATTGAAAGCGGAGCGATTCGACATCATCCTGCTGGACATCAAAATGGAAGGCATGAGCGGTCTCGAGACGCTCGAACGCATCAGGGAAGACGATTCCGAAGCCGCTGTGGTCATGATCACCGCGTACGGTTCCATTTCCACGGCCATCGAAGCCATGAAAAACGGGGCCTTCGACTATCTGCTCAAACCGTTCGATCCCAATGAGTTGGGTATGCTCATCGAAAAAATCATCGGACGTCAGGCCCGGGAGCGGGAGACCCTCTATTTGAGGGAGGAATACAAGGACCGCACCCGATTCGAGAGCATGATCGGGCAATCCGGTCCCATGCAGGAGATTTTCAATCTCATACAGGACGTGGCCCCCACCGATTCCACGGTCCTCATCACCGGCGAGACGGGTACGGGAAAAGGACTGGCGGCCAAGGCCATCCACACCCACAGCCCCCGCTGCCATGGCCCTTTCGTGGTGGTCAACTGCGGCGCGTTTCCGGAGCATTTGCTGGAGAGCGAACTGTTCGGTCACCAGAAGGGGGCGTTCACCGATGCCAAGGAGACCAAAAAGGGGCGTCTCGAACTGGCCCACGGGGGGACCCTGTTTCTGGATGAAATCGGCGAAATCAGCATGCGCATGCAAATCGACCTCCTGCGAGTCCTGGAGGACCGGGTGTTTTACCGGGTGGGCGCCACGCAGCCCATCGAGGCGGATTTCCGGGTGATCGCCGCCACCAACCGAGACCTGGAATCGGCCATCCAGCGGGGCGCGTTCCGGGAGGACCTGTTTTACCGGCTGAACGTCATCTTTTTCACCATGCCGGTGCTGCGCGAGCGCAAGGAAGACATTCCCATTCTGGCGGAACATTTTCTAAGACGGTTTTCCCAGGAAATCAACAAGTCCGTGGACCGGATAAGCCGCGCCGCCCTGGACGAATTGATGCTCTACGAATGGCCCGGCAACGTCAGAGAACTCGAAAACGCCATCGAGCGGGCGATCGTGGTGGGCAAGGGCCGGAAGATCCAACCCGAGGACCTACCCATTTTCCGTCCGGAATACAAGGCGACCGAGGAGAGCAAATCGCTGGAAGAGATGGAAAAGGCCCATATCCGCATCATCCTTCAGGAAAACCATTGGAACGTATCCAAAAGCGCAGAGATCCTGGGCATCGACCGATCCACCCTTTACAACAAAATCAAACGCTACAACATCCCTAAACCGGCTTGACCCTCATTCCCGAACATAGGATCATCATTTCCCCCATCAACGAACTGGAGGCGGATCTCCTGCGGGGGATCGGCGACGAGGTCCAAAGGGTCTTCGGGTTTGCCGTGGAAATCGAGCCGCTCCTGGACAACGTGGATTTCGCCTACAATGCCGACCGGGCCCAGTACCATACCACCCCCATTCTGGATCGACTGGCGGACCTGGCGCCCCCCCATGCCCTGCGCGTGGCGGCGGTCGCCCGGGTCGACCTGTTCATCCCAATCCTGACCCATGTGTACGGCGAGGCACAGCTGGGCGGCCGCGCCTGCATCGTGTCCACCTACCGTCTCGATGAAAACCTCTCTCCCGCAGCCGACAGCCATATCCTTTTCCAGAGGGTGATCAAGGAGGCCGTGCACGAGCTGGGCCACACATTCGACCTGCGCCACTGCAGGGACCCCCAGTGCATCATGCACTATTGCCGCGCCATAGAGGACGTGGACAGGAAATCGAACGACCTCTGCCGGTACTGTGGGGTGATGCTGCAGGATCAGTTGGCGAAGTTATGAGGTTGAAGGGGGAAGAAAAGAGGACGGATGACAGAGGGCGGAAGGCAGTCGAACGGTAAATCAGTAGGACGGTCGGGCGAATATGGCATTCCCCAGTAGGAGCGGTTTCAACCGCGATATCGGACGGTGGGACCGTAGAGCCGGCATAGGGATTGAACGGTCGGTTTCATCCAAATTGAGCGATTTCGGAAATAATAAACGTCACGGAAATTTTTTTATCTCGCAAAGACGCTAAGACCGCAAAGAAAAACTGTTAAAAACAGAAAAATTCTTGGCGTCCTTCGCGATCTTGGCGAGAGATATATTACATTAGAAGGCAGAAGGTGGAAGCAAGGATGACAAACTCGTAAGAAGTCGGAAAGCACTCTTTTTCGTCATTTCCGCGAAGGCGGAAATCCAGTCAAATCAACCAGTTTTGGACTCCCGCCTTCGCGGGTCGAAAATCCCACCGCTTTTTGGCGGGGAGTGACGAACTTGGAGACTTTTTACGAGACCGTCAAGGATTAGGGGATTAACCGGCACATCACAACTTTGAACGAGGAACAAAGAACAAGGAACCAGGAACCAGGAACAAAAAACAACGGCGGTTCCCCGATATTTTCATTGGGGAACCGCCGTTGTTTTTTGAGAGAAATGGCTGTGGCTTGGTTTATGGCGTCAGAAACCGTTCGGCCAACCGCTCCCAGCCCAGTTCGGGCATGGCGCCGTAAATATCCTTTCCCAGTTCGCCGCCGTCCGCGGCCAGGGGGCCGGCAGTTTCTTCTATGGTCTCGTAGAGGCGCGCCACCTGCCCCTGCATGAATTCCTCCGTCTCCTTGTTGATCATCAGGTTTCGCAGGTCATGCCTGAGGTCTTGGGCAAGGACCGTCATGACCCAGCCCCCGGCGAAGGGATCGTCGTTGGCCAGGCGGCCGCTTTCCCTGACCTCGGTGTTGATGGCCGTCACCACGCCGCTCACGGGACTGACGACCGTTGCCTGCTTGTCGCCGCGCTCGATCCGGATATGGGGGCGTCCCTGCTCCACCGTCTTACCCATGAGCGGGGCCTCGATCCGGTCCGGGGGACCCATGAGGCGCAGGGCGAATTCGTCCAGCCCCACCCGTACGGTGCCGCCGTCTTCAATCCTGACCCAGGCGTGCCCGCGGTGCACATAATACCCCTGGGGGACGCGGAACCCGTAAATGTTCATGGCATCCACGGGCGTCACCGCGGCATGCACGGTGAATTGATCCTGGAAAAACTGATCGAATTCGCAGCTGCCGCATTCATAGTCCCGGTTGCAGGCGCGAAACGCGATCCGCTCCTTCATGTGATGAATGCAGGGCCGCTTCCACTGTGGAAGGCGTCTCAATTTGTCCTGCCACGGGACAATGGGCCGGCCCTCGCCCGCGTCCAGGCCCTCCTCCGCGGCCTTGCGCATGGTGATGTCGAAACGGCACTCCGTGCATTCGTATCCTTGTTCGCACGCCTTTCCGGTCACCACCCCTGCCCGGGACCAGATGCAGGGGGGGTCCGATTCCGTGGTTCCATGTGTTGGGCGTGTTCCGGTCATGACTGCAATCCTCTCTGCAATGGTCCTGGCGTTCAGGGCGAAAGGAGCTTACCCCATGGTTAAAAATAAGGGTTATTCGGTTTTCAGAAAAGCCTTTGTCAGGTTTTTCCAGCCCAGATCGGGGAGGTTGCCGTAGATGTCATCCACCAGGAGACCGCCGTCGGCCGCCAGGGGACCGGCCACTTCTTCGATCATGGTTTCCAGCCTGCCGACCTCGCCTTCCATCCAGCCCAGACCGTCCGTGTCCGTCATCAACCTCTTGACGGCGCCCTTGACATCGGGCGTGTGGACCATAAACAGCCACCCATCCTCGTAGGGCCTTTCCTTGGACAGTGCCGGCTTTTCCCGCAGGTTGCCGTTGACCTCGGTAATGACCCCGCCGATGGGAGAGAGCACGTCGGCCAGGTTGTCCTTCCGCTTCATGCCCCACCCGACGCTGTCCGAGTCCAGTTCCTTGCCCATCAGGGGAAGTTCGAGCGCGTCCGGTCCGCCCAGCACCTTTCCGGTGAAGTCGTCCATGCCCACGCGGATGGTTCCGCCGCTTTCGATCCGTACCCAGGTATGGCCGTTGTGAAAGTAGTATCCCATGGGGACCTCGAAGCCCTTGACGGTCTGGGTCTCATAGGGCCTGCCGGCCATTTTGGCGGTCCAGACATCTTCAAAGAACTGATCGAAGTCGCATTTGCCGCATTCATAGTCGTAGGCGCATACGCGATGCTCGATGCGATGGGTGAGGCTGTGGCGGCAGACCCTGTCCATGCCCGGCCGTCGCCTCATGGCATCCCGCCAGCCGAGCTGCGCGCCCTTCTCCGCCTTTTTGTGCATGCCCAGATCATACTTGCAGGTGGTGCAGTCATAAAAATTGTTGCAGTTTTTGAATTCCGCCACACCGGCCTGCATCCATATACAGGGGTTGGCCGTCTTAGCCTTCTTGTCCGGTTTCACCAGCCAGACCTGACCGCCGAGAACGGACCCGATAGCGGAACCGGCCCCCAGGTCCCTGCCGCTGCCCTTTTCGTATGATGATCCATAACCCACTTGATCCCTTTTT
>JAFDKD010000184.1 GCA_019307165.1 Deltaproteobacteria bacterium
CTGGCGGGAGACACCTCGGACTGCGCTCAGACGTAATGGGATTATGTAATGCCTTCGGTGTAGGAGCGACTTTAGTCGCGATTCTCTAGACTCTCGTCCGCATTTCCGGGATGGCATAGCCAGAAAACTCTGACCCCCGCTGCACGGGGGGTTTGCAGATGGAATAAAGCATGGAACATGTCATCACGTGGCTGCCTGAACTCACCGCGCTCGTTGTCGGCTTCCTGGCCGGTCTTGCAGTGGCCCTTCTGATCGCCCGCCTCCATTCCAAAACGGCCAGGCAACTGGCGGAAGACATTTTCAAAGAAACCGAGTCTGAACGCAGGGCCGGCATGGAAATCGTCATGTCGGAAATGAAGGCCAGCTTCGGCAGTCTTTCTCTCGATGCGCTCGGCAAATCGACCGAGGAATTTCTCAAACTGGCCCGGTCCCATCTGGGGGCCGAAAGGGACATGACGGCCCGCGAACTTCAGGAAAAAAAAACGCAGATTGACGATCAGTTCGCGCGCATGGTCAGGGAGTTGGAAAAGGTATCCACTCTGGTCGGCAACCTGGAAAAGGACAGGGTCGAAAAATTCGGCGATCTCAGCCGTCAGCTGAAAACGGCGTGTCAACAGACCGAGGCCCTTGCCCATGCCACCGACAGCCTTCGGCAGGCGCTTTCCGGGACAAGAACGAGAGGCCAGTGGGGGGAACGCATGGCCGAGGACGTCCTTCGAACGGCCGGGTTTATCGAGCATGTGAATTTTGTAAAACAGAAGGCATTGAAAGGCGTGGGTACCCGGCCCGATTTCACGTTTCTGCTGCCCCAGGGGCTGAAGCTGAACATGGATGTGAAATTTCCCCTGGACAACTACCTGCGGCTGCTGGAAGCCCCGTCGGACGTGGAACGGACCAAGTACCAAAATGACTTTATAAGAGACGTTCGCAACCGCATGAGGGAGGTCACCACCCGGGACTATATCAATCCCGAAGAGCGAACGTTGGATTATGTCCTCCTGTTCATACCCAACGAGCACGTGTATGCCTTCATCCACGAGCAGGACCGGTCGCTCCTGGATGCAGGCATGCAGAAAAAGGTCGTCCTCTGCTCTCCGCTGACCCTGTTTGCCATCCTGGCGGTCATACGCCGGGCTGTTGACAATTTTGCGCTGGAACAGACCTCGGCCGAAATCCTTTCTCTCCTGGAAGCCTTTAACAAACAATGGGCCGCGTTCAACGACAAACTGGACATGGTAGGGAAACGAATTGACGATGCCCGGAAGGAATATGAGGCACTGACCACCACCCGCCGCCGGCAATTGGAAAAACCGCTCAGGCGCATCGAGGAACTGCGGGCTCGGCGGGAAACGCCGCCCGGGGCCGAAGCGCAGTAAAAAATCGGGGTGCAGAGGAAAAAGGGCCGGTTCCGGATCTAAGCCTATGGTTTTTTAAACTTCAACTTCTCCAACTGCCCCCCGTCCATTCCATAGGCTTCTTTCACATGGTCCATGTCGAGACTCAAAATCAACCAGCCAATTCGATCGCCACCCCGGGTCAATTCAAAAGCGATCGCGGTGTGCTTGTGGCCCATGGCGTGATTCCGATCCTGCCAATAAAATACGAGCCATTTGTGCACCGATTCTTTTGGCCCGCGAAAGGGTATTGTCTCGAAGCTCATGCCCTGCGGATTTTTCATCTCCGATCCGTCGGGCCGCGGGTATGCTTCGAACACCTTTTTGTCCGCATCCAGGAGCGTCAACCCCTTATACAACCGGGCGGCGTTTTCGTTGATCGCGAAGAACTCGCGCATGACTTCCCGCGCCTTCCGTCGATCGACATTGGCCAGGGGACCTTGAAGCAGCTGCTTGAGCAGAAGATAATCCGACGCAAGCACGCGTTTAAGTTCCTTTTCGCTAACCGTCAGGGGCTGGCGGTTTTTGAAAAAGTCCGGATATTCGAAGTAAACCCCCGTTGAAAACAGCCCAAAAAAAATGAGCGGACCCAAAAACCAGTAAAGGATCTTTCGGTATTTGCGCTCCAGCTTCTGCATCGGGGTCAGATCCCGTCCCAGGGCAATCATCCCCTGAAAATTCTGATGCCCGTCGTACAGGAACGTGGTGCTCATCGATATAAAACGGACGCCCTTTACGGGATGCCGAATTCTCAGGACCTTTTCCTTGACCGTGTGCTTGTCGCTGACTTCGTTCAGTAATGCCTCATAGGCGCTCGCTTCCTCGAAGATTTCCTGCACGCCCCTGCCGCGCATCTCTTCCCAGCCTCTGCCGTACAACTCTTCGGCCGAGCGGTTCCACGAAAGGATCTTTCCTTCCCGGTCCGTCACGATGACGGCGTCCGGCAGCTGATCGCAGAATTCCCTGAGCCCGAACGAGATTTGGGTTTGCTGGTCCAGCCGCCGGGCCAGAAGTTCGGTAATCGTTTTTGCAAAATCTGGAAATTCGTCGAGAAACCCGCTGATCTCCGATTTGGCGATACAGATCACCTCTGCGTCGCTGTTCGCCTTGATGGTGGCCGTCCGCTTACCGCCCAGGAGAAATGACATTTCTCCAAAGGGGGAACCCTTTTCAGAAACCTCCCCGATTTTATTTCTCCCCTTGATCACATCCAAAACACCGTCCATCAGGATGTAGAGGTCCTCGGTCTCGTCTCCTTCCATAAAAATCGTTTCCCCGGCTTGGAAGGCGTGGAGGTATTTTCGGATGGCAGGGCTTTTCAGGATTTTTTCCAACATGGCATGGGAGCGTCATTCAGACAACGTAAAGTTCCGGGTCCATAGGACCCGGCTTTGAGCCCGCCCCCATAGGGGGCCTTGCAACAACCAAGTCCTGTAAGTGACTAAAGTGATCTAAAGTGCCTAAAGTTAAGGATTTTTTTGACAATCAATATAATGGATGAGCGAAGCTCCACCACCACTTTAGCTCACTCTAGCTCACTCATAACTCTAGCTCACTTCATGGTCCGCATTTCCGGTATAGCATAGCCAGAAAACTCTGACCTGGCCCAGAGGACCAGGTTTTGCAGATGGAATAAAGGTACCACTTTGTCCACTCGGTTAAAAGACCTAAATCCATCGCCTTATTTGGACTCGGCTTTTTCATCTCTCGCTCTAGTCTTTCCCCAATTTTCAATTCATTCGGCATTCCTTGTTCGACCTTCCTTCGTGCGAGACTTCGGAAGGCGGGTATTCGTTATTCGATATTCTCTGTTCCAGGCCCTTGCAATAAGGAATTAAAGGCATCTATACTCGAACCGCCTATTTCAGATATCCGCCAGGGGGAAAATGAACGCCGATCTAAAAATATTCATCACGCTCTTTCTCGCCGTGTTCAACACCACCCTGGGCGTGGGCCTGGTTGCCCCCCTCCTGCCGTTATATGCCCATGAACTGGGTGCCGGGGCGTTTCAAATAGGCCTTATCTTCGGGGCTTTTTCTTTGACGCGGAGCATTTTTGTACCCTATTTTGGGAAGCTCTCCGACAGGAAAGGAAAAAAGCCGCTGATTACGACGGGACTTTTCGCCTATTTCATTCTTTCGCTCTGTTTTACCGCCTCCGGGAGCGTGGAAGCCCTGGTCGCCATACGCCTGGGACAGGGATTCGCATCGGCCATGATTCTTCCCGTGGCGCAGGCCTATGTGGGTCTCATCACGCCTCTGGGCAAGGAGGGCCAGGTGATGGGGCTCTTCAATATGTCCTTGTTCGCGGGGCTGAGCCTGGGCCCGCTGCTCGGCGGTGTGGTAAAGGACTGGTTCAGCATCCAGGTATCTTTCCTGTGCATGGCGGCTTTGACCCTGCTGGGATTTTTTCTCTGCCTGTTTCTGCTGCCCGGGGAGAACGACCCTGATCGGGCAGCGACCGGACATCAAGCACCGGCGCCCCGGTATACGTCGCTTCTGGCATCTCCTTCGATCCTTTGCCTGTTCATATTCCGGACCTGCCTGACCCTTTGCATCGGCATCGCCTGGACATTTATTCCGTTTCTCGCCGGTGTCAAACTGGGGATTTCCAGTTCGTCAATCGGGGTGATTGTGATGGTCAACGTGTTGATAGCCGGCCTGCTTCAGGCGCCCATGGGATATTTGGCGGATCGCGTCAGCAAGGTTTCTATGGTTGTCTTCGGCGGCTTTTTGGCTGTTTTCTCCATTCTCTATCTGGACTCCGCCGCCTCCTTCGGCAAGTTGATGTTGGCCAACGGGCTGTTCGGTCTCGCGGGAGGCATCTCGTTTCCCGCCATCATGGCGCTCGGGATCATCGAGGGGCGCCGCAGCGGGGCCATGGGGACGGTTATGGGTCTTCTGGCGCTGGCGCACAGTCTGGGGATGCTGCTGGGTCCTTTGCTGGCCGGACTGCTCATCGATCTGTTCTCATTTTCGGTGGTTTCCGCCGGCGGCGCCGCGGTGCTCACCGCAGGAACACTTTTATTCTTGGGAGGCGCGTTGAAGTATGGGAAAGCCGACAGGGTTTATAGAAGTTGATTTATTTGCCGACGATGTGGATGATCCGGATCATCCCGATGCGATTCGGTTCAGGGAAATTCTTGAAATTGTGGCGGAGGAATATGAATGCAGTCTCACCTCTTTTGACGTCCACGAAGGGACCGCGATATTTTCTTTTGACAGCCATGAACTGACGGCAAACATTCTGAAGGTCCTGCAAGATGACGACTCGTGTGAATGTTGAACATATTGCGGTTGTTCTGGTTCGGCCTCAAATCCCCGAAAACATCGGGGCCGCGGCGCGGGCCATGAACAACATGGGCATCGGCCGCCTTATCGTGGTGAACCCGAAAAACTGCGACCTGTCCCGCATTCTCAAGACGGCCACGGGCACTTCGATCGATGTGGTGGAAGACATGGAGGTCCACACGGACCTCAAGGCCGCTCTGGCCCCTTTTGAATACGTGGTGGGCACTACCGCCCGCACCGGGGCCCTCCGCCCGGCGCTTACCCGGCCCAGAAGGCTTGCGCAACAACTCATATCCATTTCCCGAGAAAACCGTGTGGCACTTCTTTTCGGGCCCGAGGATCGGGGACTTTCCAACGAGCACCTGCGCTACTGCCACACCATCACGACCATTCCCACGGCTGAATTTTCTTCATTAAATCTGGCGCAGGCCGTCATGATCGTCTGCTATGAAATCTTCATGGCCTCCGGCGACACCCCCTCCACCCCCATGCCTCGCCTGGCCAACTCATTCGAACTGGAAGGCATGTACGGCCATCTTAAGGACGTCCTGATGAAAATCGGTTTTATCGATCTTCAGAACCCCGAACACTGGATGAACAATATCAGAAGGTTTTTTTCACGCCTCCCGCTGCGCGCCCGGGAAGTTCGGGTCATCCGCGGCATCTGCCGGCAGATCGATTGGTATACGGAGCAGTTGGATAAACTTAGGAACAAAGATGGTGGCACATAGAACCTGGTTTTGATGCTCTTTGGAAGGGAAACTTTGAACACCGCTTACTTTAATGAGTGAGACTCCTCCCGAAGAGCCCCACTTCGCTGAGCACCAGCACGAGCGGTTGTTGACACAATATTTACCCACTGAAAACCCGGAAGGTCCTTTGGCTCACGCAGAATATAATCCGCCAGACCTTTTGGCGGATTATGTTTAGATCGTGACCCGCGCCCCTGCTATGGCCCGACGACACGACTGCGAAGGCCCCAAGGCAAGGCTATTATATATAACGACCTAAATCCTTGCGCATACATACACAGCGATTTACAGGATACAGTCTTTCAAAATAGCTCTATCGCCAGCGATCTTAACAAGCGATTCGCAATTTGTTGTGACGCTGTGTATAGTAAAGAAGCGGGACACGAAAAGGCACCCGGGAACGATTAAACCGTTGTTGTCCCGGATGCCTCCTGGTTGGATTTGTTATTACCAGAATCTTGTAAAATTCAGGTAATAAGTTACGACACCGCCGAACGTTGCATCACTCGGCGGGTCTTTTTTCGAGTTCCTGAATGCGCCGGTTGATCCCGTCCAACTCCGCCCGCAGGGAATCCGCCTCATATCTCAGCATATCCCTTTCCCGGGCCGGGTCTTCCGTATAGGGCGGGGCGTATGGGGCCCTGTCGTAGCCGCCCCCCTGCCTGGGAAGCGCCCCTCCCCATGCGGGACCTCTGCCGCCGCCCCGGCCGAACCCGCCGCCGAAGCCGCCGCCGCCCTGAAAGCCCCGGCCGCGACCGGCGCGGCCGTAGCCTGCGCCCGAACGAGCGCCCGAGCCGCACAATCCTCGGCCCCAGCCGGTCATAGCCCCGGCGCCCCGGGGTCCTGTTCCGTCATATCTTGGCATTATATTCACCTCCTTTCAAAAAAATTTTCTTCGAAATGAACTACCCCGCCGCAAGC
>JAFDKD010000902.1 GCA_019307165.1 Deltaproteobacteria bacterium
GAGGGCGATTTCGCGTTTAAGCCTCTCTTCCAGGCCCCCGCCCCCGACGATCTGAACCGAAATGTTCTCCACGGCCTGCGCTGCGCGGATCAGGAACTCAAATCCTTTGTAATACGTCAATCGCCCCACGGCAAGCACCCGCAGCCCCCCTTCGGGCCACTCGCATCCCCGGGGCGGGACCCTTTCGTCCTCCGAATCGAAAAACCGTTCAGGGTTCAGCCCCAATGGCACAACGCCACATTTGGACACCCACGGCTTCAAAGGCAAGCTGGCTTCCAGATAGGGCCTTGATGTGCAAATGACCGACTTCGAACGGCGCAGGCATGACTGCTCAAAGGGTTTGTACCCTTGGTAGAAAAGCCGAAGCCGCCGGTCTATTCCCGACGGTACCACATCCGAGTGCCAGTGAATCACCCATGGAACGGCGCGCGCAACAGGAATAAACAAACACCAGAATGCGGACGGGTTCGGGAAATGGAGGTGCAGCACATCCTAATAAGGAAATGAAGGGCTTAACGGCACATAAACCGCCTGCCCCCACGAGGGGACGCGCATGACCGGAAACCCGCCATCTCGTTCCACCGAAGCCCGGGCCCCTCGCTCGTGGTGATGGACCAAAGCGGAAACCGATACATCTGATTCCGACAGGGCTTCCAGGAGGTCCCTGAGGAAATTCTCCATGCCGCCCTTGAAGGGCGGGTAGTACTTGCCTATGTGAAGCACGCGCATGGGACGACCGTTTGTCATGCTTTACCTCGTGTGGCAATTTATCGGAACAAAAGACTTTGAAACCGCCCGTTCGCTGCGCTCACTTGATGAACAGGATGGTAGAGATCTTTCCCCCGGGCAACAATCCCTTTCATCCTCTAATCTAACGAGCAACGCGAGTGGGCGGTTAATTTAAATTCCTAAAACACAATACAATCGTGAAACCGCCTGCCCGTCGAAGCGAAGCGGAGATCCCGCCGATATTTGGCGGGGTTCGCTTCGCTCACTCTACCCTCCGTCTTCTGTCATCTGCCATCTGTCATCCGCCTTCTGCCTTCTGTCATCCGCCGTCTGCCCTCCGTCTTCCGCCCTCAGTCTTCAGGTTCCCGTCTCCGCTGAACCCAATAGAAACACGCGCCGGCCGACAACCAGAACAGGAAAAGCAAAAAGGCCTGAACATATGCCTGCCGCCCTACGGCGCCATAGGCGCGTTCCACCTTTTCCACCACTTCTTGCGGGACATGTCTTCGTATGGGGCTGTGCAAAACCACGGCGCTCCCCATAAATCCGGGAAATCGGTTGGCGGCCAGGGACACCCAGGTTCGGGGCTTGAGGATTTCCCCTGCAAGGGCATAGGAAACGCCCCTGTAACTCCGTTCGTGCACAACGCCGTACGTATTCATCTGCCTCTTGGGTGTCAACGCTTCGGTTGTTTCCGTGAACACCTGACTGAGCATCGAATAGATGCAGAGACCAAAAACGATGACGGCGAGGGCCCCATGAAATACGCCTTTTCTTCCCGGCCGGCCCAAAGCGGTTCGCGTCTTATCCAACCACAGAGCCGTGCCGAAAATGCCCAGCGGTACCAGGGGATAGAGGTAGCGGTACCCATAGGCCGTGGCCGTGGTTCGCCAGTACAGGACCAGGGACACGGAAAAGGCATAATACATAAAAAACAGAGTAAAAATTGCGTATTTCGTCGATTTTGAGTAACCCAATCCGGCGGCAAAAAGAAAAACCGTAACAAATACGAAGCCGAACACCAGACAGGGATTGGAATACAGCAGCCCCAGTTCGGAGCCGAAAATCAGCACGGGCAAATTCGGCAGAAGTCCGAAAACCGCAGCCACCTTATCGAAGAATCCATTGGTTCCCGATTCGGCCGCCTCATAGCAGTAAAGAACATCCCGGGTGGGGAATATCTGATGGTATGCCGTGTAGAAAAATATGATGGCGGGAACGGACGCAAGCGCCAGAAACAGGGCCTGGCGCGGGACCAGTCCGGCCAGTTCCCGCGTGCCGAGTTTCCTTTCTTCGGAATCGAACACGCACGCCAGGGTGACCAGTGTCAATGGAAGGATCAGAACATTGAGGTTGTTGTAACGCACAAGGATGTTGAGGACCACGGACAGGGCCGCAACCAGGTGCCAGGCAAGCGCCCCGCGGTTTTTCTTCAGCGCAAAATAAAGCTTTGTAGAGGACCAGACGGTAAAGGCCAGGGCCCCAAACTCGAAGGCATGCGACATGAAAAAGGCGTAGAGTGCATAATGAACAATGCCGGTGGAAAAAACAAAGACAGTGATGTGAGACAGGCGAAGCCGCCGAAAGATCGCCGCCATCGCATCGAAATACAATAAAATGCCCAGAAACAGATAGAAATTCGCTGAAAAGACAAAGCCGAAAAAGGCCCAGGAATTTGCGTACCGGCTGCGATCCTCAATAACGGGATGGCCGGTCAGCCTGTCCACGACCCCGAAAAAGGCCACAAAGGGGGCGGCA
>JAFDKD010000185.1 GCA_019307165.1 Deltaproteobacteria bacterium
ACGAAGAGGTTTGAATCTAAAGGAGGGCCGGAATTTCGGTGGGTATTTGAATTGACTCAGCTTTTGGCCTGGCCAAGACGCACTCATTCAATGGACCGCAACATGGAAATAATGCTTATCCTAGTCAAGGCCCCTATCCCGCATTTCAATTTTATTTTTTGAACTTTTTTTAAAAAAATTTGTCCCACGCCTCTGACCGGCATCGGCGCCTGAGAGACTTCGCCAGAAAATGCACAGAAAAATGTGCATGTGCACAGTTTTCTGTGCACAAAGCACCTGTTTTTCTCACGTATCCGACCGCTTGGCTTGATGCCGACCGGCCCTGATTTGCGTCAGTATTTTTTCCCTTTCCCGCTTACAATACTTCCCCTCCGGGACCGACCCTAGAACTTTCTCCACCTCGTGTCCCATTTTCGCTGAAAGACCGAATTGGAAATATGATGAACTCGTCTCCGGTTTTAACAAACAGGCCATAGCCTAATTTCAGGCCCATCCCCAAGACTTGTAGTTTTCAGCGGATTACCCTAAAATGGCATCATAAATTTATAGAAGATGTAGGTGGTGTCTTTCCAGAAATGGCTTTTTTCCGATGAACTGAGTTCACCACCCACGTATAAAAACCGTACGACTCGGCGGAAATCCTTGCTCTTCAGTCATAGTGCCGCTTTCAGCGAGACGACGGCGGACTTGTCGCGGCGTAGCCGAGAGGCGAAGACGGATGCGGCAGTGAAATCTGTTGCAAGGATGATGTAAATGCAACTTTTTCACCTTCGATCCCTGTGGAGGATGCTATGGAATATATGAAAAGAATCACATTTGATCCCGAGGTCATGGGTGGCAAGCCCTGTATCCGAGGCATGCGCGTTACGGTGGGAATGATCGTAGGCCTGATCGCTTCAGGGCACGAAAAGGGGGAAATTCTGGCGTTGTATCCCTATCTTGAAGGGAAAGACATAGACGAGGCTTTGGCCTATGCCGCATGGCGCGTTGAAGAGATTGACGTGCCCGTTCGGACCGGAGCCTCATGAAAATCGTGGTTGATATGAATCTCTCCCCGCAGTGGATAGATGTCCTGCGATCAGCGGGGCACGAATGCGTTCATTGGTCGGAACTCGGTTCTCCAAGTGCGCCTGATCGGGAAATAATGTTATGGGCCCAAGAGAATGGATTTGTAGTATTTACACATGACCTTGATTTCGGTGCCATCCTAGCCGCCACCGCTGCTGATTCGCCCAGCGTACTCCAGGTACGAACACAGGACATCTCACCTGGCGCCATTGGCGAGATGATCGCATCAACATTGGAACAGTTTGAGGGGCAGTTGAAAAGGGGCGCATTGATCAGCATCGATGCAAAACGCGCAAGGGCTCGTATCCTGCCTTTCACGAAATAGGGTGTAACGCGGGCGACCGCCGGCCTGCCACGACGGAACCAAAAAGGGGCGGCAAATGCCAACCCCTGTTTCAGTCCGGCGGGGACCTCGATACCTGCCCTCAACTCCCCGCCCCGCGGGCAGGGAACAGTGCCCCTTCAGCCTTACGTGGGGGCCGTTCCAGCCAGCTTTCTCAATTGGCGCTTGATTTTCCGGAACAACAAATTGGTCGCGGATTATTTTCCAAGGCAGAACTGGCTGAAGATGCTGTCCAGCACGTCTTCGGTGGTGGTCTCCCCGGTTATTTCCCCCAGGGCGTCCATTCCGCTTTTCAGTTCCACGGCCACGATTTCCATGGGCGCGCGTTCACTCAGCCGCTCCGCCGCATCGGCAAAAAAACGCCCGGCCTCTGACATGGCCTTTCCGGAGCGCACGCGCGATGCCATTCGCGCGGTCAGGACGTTTACCTCGTCGCCCAGAATGCCCGCCACAATACCCGCCGTCAGCCCCGCCATGCCCTCTCCGGTAAGCGCCGATATTCGAACTGAGGGAAAACCGGCCAGGGCCTTCTCCAGGGCCTCGTCCCCCATGGCAGGGGGAAGATCTATTTTATTAACGACGACAAGCGCATTCCTTCCGGCCGCTCGATCCAAAATACGATAGTCGTCGTTGTTGAGTGCCCTGCTTTGATCGATGACCACGAGGAGAAAATCGGCTTCAGACACATTTTGCTCGGTCAGGTGAATACCCATTTTTTCCACTTCGTCGTCCACGCGCCTCAGGCCGGCCGTGTCTACGAGGCACAATGGGACGCCGTCGATGGTCACGGTAGACTCGATGGCGTCTCGCGTGGTCCCTGGGGTGGGCGTAACAATGGCGCGCTGTTTGTTCAGCAGCCGATTCAAAAGGCTCGATTTCCCCACGTTGACACGCCCGGCGATAACGGTCTTGACTCCCTCCACCCAGACCCGGTTTTTCGCCTGCGCGGCAAAGGCTGCAGCAAGGGGCCCGGTCAGGTCCCTTTCGATCTCCGCTGCCATTTCGTCTTCTTCAACCATGCCCTGCACGTCATCAGGGAAATCGATGGCCGCCTCCACCCGGGCAAGGATATCAACCGCCTTTTGCATCAAGACTTCCACCTCTTCCCTGAAGGCGCCCCGAATCTGACGGGAGGCCAGCTGGAGGCCTTTATCGGATCGGGCATTGATCAGGTCAACCACCGCTTCGGCCTGTGTCAGGTCGATCCTCCCGTTAAGATAGGCCCGCAATGTAAATTCACCGGGTCGCGCCAATCTTGCGCCCTGCGCCAGGACAACCTGGAGAATTTTGAAAACAAGGAAATATCCGCTGTGAGAGTTGATTTCGACGAGATCTTCGCGGGTATAGGAATGGGGGCCTTTCATGAAACTGACCAGCACCTCATCCACGATCTTTCCGCCGGCAGGGTCATGAAAGTCCCCCAGATGGAGTCTATGGCTCTGGAAGGTCTGCAGGTTTCGCCGTGGTTTGAAGACGCGCTTGAGAATGGTCAGAGACAGGGGGCCGCTGACCCTGATGATGCCGATGCCGCCTTGCCCTGCGGGCGTTGCAACGGCGGCAATGGTCTCTTGGGTCGAAGGCATGGTTTCAGCTCGAAGCCGGAACGGAACACAAACAATCTTTATTCCATCTGCAAAACCTGGTCCTATGGGTCCGGATCTTTACTTTTTAGGAATAATGATGACTTTTTTCAACAAGCCCTCGCCACGACTCTTGGTATCCAGCTGGTCGTCGTCCCTGAGGGTCATGTGAATTATCCTGCGGTCGTGGGCATTCAACAGGTTCGTGGCCACCGGCTTTCTGATCTGCTTGGCCTTATCGCCCATCCTCATTCCCATTTGCACCAGGGAATCGTACCGCCGTTGCCGGTAGTTCTCGGAATCGACGACCACGTGGACCTTGCCCTCCACTTTCTTGTTGACGATCTTGTTTAGGATAAACTGGAGCGAGTCCAGCGTTTTGCCCTTGCGGCCGATCAACAGGCCCGATTTGTCCCCGTCGATATTCAGGGCAATGGTCCCATCCCTATGCTCGGCGTGGACGCTGACGCCCTCCATGGGAATCAGGCCTAATATGGTTTCAAGCGCATCCGCGGCGAATTCCAGGTCATCTTCACTTCCATCTTCACGCCTATCTTCACGTGCATCTTCACGTGCATCTTCATACTCATCGGCGGGCGCCGCTTCCTCGATGCCGACCTTGATCTTGGCTTTACGCCCTCCCACCAGACCGAAGATGCCCGCGGTCCCGGGCTCCAGCACCTCAATGTCCATCTGGTCCCTGGTCAGTTCAAGTTGGCGGCAGGCATCCTGGATAGCGGCGTCGGCGGTTTTGGCTTCGAATTCAAAATATTTCATGATCGTCCTCCAGATACTATTTCCGGCTCTTGTTGATGCGGTATTGCTGGCCGATGGAAAGGAGATTGTTGACCAGCCAGTAAAGCACCAGGCCCGATGGGAAATTGATGAACATAAATGTAAATATGATCGGCAGAAACATCATGAGCTTGGCCTGGGTGGGGTCACCCGGCTTCGGGGACATCTTCTGCTGTAGAAACATGGATGCGCCCATTAACAGCGTCAGGATGGGAATTCCGTATGGCGGAGACATGAACGGAATCGAGAACGGGAAATTAAAGAGGCGATCCGGGGCGGACAGGTCGTTGATCCACAAGATAAAGGGCGCTTGTCTCAGTTCGATGGAATTGCCCAGAATCCTGAAAAGGGCGAAAAAAACCGGGATCTGAATGACCATGGGAAGGCACCCGCCCATGGGATTGACCTTGTACGTTTTATAGAGCCCCATCAACTCTTTGTTGAGTTGCTCCTTGTTGCCCTTGTATTTCTCCCTCAGCTTCGCCATCCGCGGTTGAAGCTTCTGCATTTCTTTCATTGACTTGTAGCTTTTGTGCGTCAGGGGCCAGAAAAGAATCTTGATAAGAATGGTCAGCAGGATGATGGAAAGACCGTAGTTGCCGAGATACTGGTTGAAGAATCTCAACGCGTAAAGCAAGGGCTTCGCGATTATATCGGTCCACCCGAAGTTGACGGCCCGTTCGAGCTTCATTCCCAACTGCCTGAGGATCCCCAGGTCGCGCGGGCCGAAATAAAGGACGAAGTCCGTGCCGACTGTCTGTGACGGGCCCACGGAGACGGGTTCGGTGGCAAAGGCGCCGTTGAGCAGCCCGGAAGGAAGCAGCGACCCCGTAAAGCTTCCCCTCGCGGGCACCTCGGGAATCATGGCCGAGATGAAAAAGTCGTGTTCATAGGCCACCCATTCGAAATTCCCCGTTAATCGTTTATCCTCGGAGACCTTTTTCACCTTCAACTCTTCAAGCTCGTCATCCACCAACGCCAGCAGGCCCACATAGGCGTAGTAGCTCTTTTTTTCCGGCGGTAAAGCCGAAATCCGAACCTTGAAAGGCGCTTCAACGGTCGTTTCGGTGTCGTTGCGCACGTCAACGGTCAGGTCAATTTGGTACTGATCGGGATAAAAACGGTAGGTGCGTGTAATGCTCAGGCCTTCCGGCGAAACCGATCGGAAAACAAGATTCCCCGGAGGGCCTTCCTCTGAGACCGTTACCCGGTCCCGGTCGGCGGTGCAAACGAGCTTGCCGTTTCCCGCAAGCGGCCCCCGGCCGAAATCGATCAGGAGAAAATCCACGCCCTGAGATTCCTGGCTCAACATTTCGATAAGAGGGGAATCGGGCTCCATGGTTTGCCGATAGTGCTTAAGCTTAAAGCTTTTTACCGAGGGTCCGACATTGGAAAAAACGGCTCGATACAAGGGTGTTTCCACCGTAATGTTTTTTTCGATCGCCTGGGGGACAGGCTTTGCCGCGGGACGCTCGGGGCTTTGCTCGGACGCCTGGGGGGGAGGAACGGTTTTCACCTCGCGTAAGGGCCGATCCCGGCCGCTTGGCGCCGGCATTTGGGAAACCGTTTCGGTCTCCGGCGCCCCCCCGGTCTTCTGCTCTTGTTTCGGAGCAAACAAAAATGCCCAGGCCAGAAGCACCACCATGGACAAAACAAAGGCGATAAGGGTTCGCTTCTCCATAAAAAATCAACTCCGCATTACCGATATGGCATAGCCTGTAAACTCCGGCCTGGCCCAGAGGACCGGGTTTTTCAGATGGAATAAACGGGTACAAAGTTCACAGGGATTTAATTGATGCGCCGCCGGGTTTCAGGCTACAGCAGGGGATCGTATCCTCCGGGGTGAAAGGGGTGGCATTTCAGGACCCGGACCAGGGTCTTTGCCCCCCCCTTTACGATGCCGTATTTGCCGATGGCATGGCGGGCGTAGGTAGAGCATGTGGGATAAAAACGACAAGTGGCAGGCAAAAAAGGGGATATAGCAAACTGATAAATTGCTATCAGGGTATTGGGTATGCGCCTGAGTTCACGCAAACACCGTCTTATCAAATAAAATTTTCCCAAGTTCCTCTTTAATTTCCAAAAGGTCCAAATCGCCGGAATCCTTCTTTGCTGCAATCACGATGTCATATCCTTGGGGGAGAAGCGATGCATGCAGTCGAAAAAATTCCCGTATGAGACGCTTGATTCGATTCCTTGTTACGGCGTTACCTACCTTCTTACTTACCGTGACCCCCAATCTCGTAATGCCTCGCCCGTGCTCCTTGTGAATGATGGTAAAATGCTCTGTGCGGTGGCGTTTTCCCGACCGATTTAAATTGACAAAATCCGCCCGATTCAATATCCTTTGTTTTTTTTGAAACGAGAAAAATCCCATAGGGTTAGGGGCATGGACCGAATTTGTCAATCATCGCCTAAACGGTTAATTGTTTCCGTCCTTTCGCCCTTCTTCGTTTCAAGACGTTTCGGCCACCTTTGGTTTGCATTCTGGCTCTGAAACCGTGGGTTCGTGCGCGTTTGATGTTGCTGGGCTGGTAAGTCCTTTTCATAGCGGTATCGAGTTCCTTT
>JAFDKD010000186.1 GCA_019307165.1 Deltaproteobacteria bacterium
TTTTTGCTCCCAGCAGCACGATTCCCGATTTTAATTTGTCTTTGAGTTGATCCGCCGATTCGCGAAGCTCTTTGGGTGAGTCGGCTTCGATTTCTCTGGCGACCGCCCGGATACCGCCGATCTCCATGGCATCTTTCAGAAAATCATCCGATTTTTGAGAACGCAGTTTGCCTTTCAGCGCCTCCAATTCACGGTCCCTCTGCCTGTGTTCCTGAAGGAGCCTTTCCAACCGCTCGTTTATTTGTTCCGGCGCGGCTTTCAGCAGGGAGGCCGCCGTTCTCAGGGCCTGCTCCTGCGCCTGAACATATGTCAGGGCCGCATCTCCCGTGAGCGCTTCGATCCTGCGGACATTGGCCGCCACCGCCCCTTCGCTGACGATCCTGAAAAGACCGATATCGCCGGTCCTCTCCGTATGCGTGCCCCCGCACAGTTCCATGCTCACGTGGTCCCCGATTTCTACCAGGCGCACCGTATCGCCGTAACGTTCCTCAAAAATAGCCATGGCGCCGGTCTTCATGGCATCGTCTTTGGACATCAGGTTCGTTCGCAGGGGAAAGTTGTTTCTTATATGCCCGTTTACCAAGCGTTCCACCTCAGCGATCTGGTCCGGTGAAAGCTGCGCAAAGTGACTGAAATCAAATCGGAATCGATCGAGGGCGACCCGTGATCCGGACTGTTTGACGTGGTCTCCGAGAACCTCCTGCAGGGCCGCATGCAAGAGATGGGTTGCCGTGTGATTAAGCGCTGTGTTCTTTCTCGTTTCCCGGTCCACCCGGGCCTCTACGCGGTCGCCCTCCGACAGTCGGCCCTCTTCCAGCTTCCCCCTGTGGACGATGGCGTTCTGGGAAAATTTCAAGGTATCGGTGACCTGAAAACGCATATGCTCGCCGAGCATCAAGCCCCGATCGCCCACCTGTCCGCCGGCTTCACCGTAAAACGGCGTTTGGTCCAGGATGACATCGACCTCGGCGCCCGCCTCGATGGTTTCGGTTCGCTTGCCATCCACCACGAGTGCGGTAACCCCGGCAGAGGCGGAAAGGGTATCGTATCCTATAAACCGGCTGGCAAGACCCTGGGCCAGCAGGTCCCGAACAGCCTCCGGGATCTCTTCTTCCCCGCTTCCGGCCCATGATTCCTGAGACATGGTCCTCTGCCGGGACATGGCATTTTCGTATCCGTCCCTGTCCACTTGCAGGTTTTCGTCCCGCGCCACATCCTCTACGATATCCAGTGAAAGCCCAAACGTGTCGTAAAGCTTGAAAGCCACCTCGCCCGGAATGGTATGTTCGTTCCGAACCCTCAGCGCCTCGATCTCTTCGTTCAGGACGCGCATGCCGTAATGCAGGGTATCGGCAAATCGGCGCTCCTCGCTCTTGAGCACTTCTTCGATGAATGCCTTGGACCTGAGAAGTTCGTTGTAATCCTCGCCCATGCTCAGGATGACATTACTGCAAACGGTGTTCAGGAACGCGCTCTCGATTCCGAGGACCTGGCCGAAACGGATGGCCCTCCGGATGATGCGCCTGAGGACATACCCCCTGCCCTCGTTGGCGGGCATGATGCCGTCGCCGATGAGAAATGCGGCGGCCCGCGCGTGGTCTGAAATCACCCGGAACGCCACATTGCGCCTGTCGTCTTCCCCGTAGGCGCAGCCGGCGATGTTTTCGATTCCGGAAATGATATGACGGAACAAATCGGTGTCATAATTGGACGTGACCCCTTGAACCACGGCTGCCAGACGTTCAAGGCCCATGCCCGTGTCGATGTTGGGCCTCGGCAGGGGGTTCAGTGCCCCGTCCGGTTGTCTGTCGAACTGGGTAAAAACCAGGTTCCAGATCTCCAGGTAGCGATCGCATTCGCATCCCGGGGCGCAGTCGGGACGGCCGCAACTCATGGCCGGCCCCTGGTCTATGAGGATTTCCGAGCAGGGGCCGCAGGGGCCGGTATCTCCCATGGCCCAGAAATTATCTTTTTCACCCAGGCGAACGATCCGTTCCCCGGGAATTCCGATCTCTTTCTCCCAAATCCCGTAGGCTTCATCGTCATCGGTGTACACGGTAGCATAGAGCCGCTCGGACGGAAGCCCGTATCCCTCCGTGAGCAATTCCCATGCCCACAAAATAGTTTCTTCCTTGAAATAGTCTCCGAATGAAAAGTTCCCCAGCATTTCAAAGAACGTGTGATGCCTGGCCGTGTAGCCCACGTTCTCCAGGTCATTGTGCTTTCCGCCGGCGCGAACGCACTTCTGAGAGGTGGTGGCCCGTTGATAGCCCCGCTTTTCCTCCCCCAGAAAGAGCCGTTTGAACTGAACCATGCCGGCATTTGTGAACAGGAGCGTGGGGTCGTCCTGGGGAATAAGCGAAGAACTCTCAACGATTTGGTGGCCGTGAGTCTCGAAATAGGTCAAAAATTTGCTTCTGATTTCTCTGAAATCCATTTATTTATCCACTCAAATGATTGTTGCACCCGGTCGCGGCGGCTTTACTCTGCGCCCGCTCAAGAACCGCTTTTATCCTTCTTGCCGCCCTGTTGGCGCTCCCTCAGCGCCCTGAGCCCGGTTTTTTCGAGGATGTCCTCGGCGATTCGGTCGCGAATATCGGTGTTTTCAGCCAGAAAATTTTTGACGTTCTGGCGTCCCTGGCCGATTCGCTCTCCGCCGAAGGAATACCAGGCGCCGCTTTTTTCCACGATGTCCATGGAAACCCCCAGATCGAGGATGTCCGGGGCGATTTTATTCTTGACCACCTTGACCCGCGTGCGATTTCCCACCATCTGATCGCCTTCTTTGATGGCGCCTATTCTGCGGATGTCAAGACGCTGGGTCGCATAGAATTTAAGGGCGTTGCCGCCGGTCGTGGTTTCCGGGTTTCCGAACATCACGCCGATTTTAATTCGAATTTGGTTAATGAATATGACGCATGTCATGGATTTGCTGATGGTTGCCGTCAATTTACGGAGCGCCTGAGACATCAACCGCGCCTGCAGACCCACGTGGTGGTCCCCCATCTCTCCCTCGATTTCGGCCCTCGGGACCAGCGCCGCCACCGAATCGATAACCAGGACGTCTACGGCCCCGCTGCGAACCAGTATCTCCGTTATGTCGAGGGCCTGTTCCCCGGTGTCCGGCTGTGAAACGAGGAGACTGTCCACATCGACGCCCAATTTTCGGGCATAGGCCACATCCAGGGCGTGCTCCGCGTCCACAAAAGCCACCATTCCTCCCATGGTCTGGGCTTCCGCGGCGATATGGAGCGCCAATGTGGTCTTGCCTGAGGATTCAGGGCCGTAAATTTCCAGGACTCTCCCGCGGGGGACCCCGCCTATGCCCAGGGCCAGGTCCAGCGCAATGGACCCGGTGGAGATGGCGGGCACATCCACCACCTTGTCCGCCCCCATTCTCATAATGGAACCGCGACCGAATTGTTTCTCGATCTGAGAAATCGCCTGCTCGACCGCCTTTTCTCTGTCCATGCGTTTACCCTCCGTTTCTGTTGCCGTCCTCTCAACGGTAAAAGAAATATAAAGTTGTCTCTGCAGCCTCCGCGCCTCCTGCGAAGCGGGCGGTGAAACAATACGAAAAACATGTCACCTGATTTTACGGGCCGGGGTACTTAATAACGGAAACGGCGCTGTCTCATACCTCAATTACTATCCGTGTCATCCGTGGTAAGAAATCAGCACCTCCGCTACGCGGCACCCGTGAGCGGCCAGCCATCGATCCGTGTGTAAATGGCGCCCCCGGGCCTGAGGTCGCTCTTGAAAAGCAGCAGTTCCTTCAACGTGAAAACGGGACCTTCCAGTCCCCGGTATCGTGAAACCGCCTCATCCAAAAGATGACCGCCCTCTGCGCCTTTTCTGAATCTGCCCAAGGTCAAGTGGGGATTGAATCTACGCTTTTCAGGCGTTATGCCGAATGGCCGAAGCCGCTTCTGGAGTGCATCCCTGAAATAGGACATGCGTTCCACATCGCCCTTCAACCCGGCCCACAGAACTCTCGGCCGCTTCCGGCCGCCGAAAAAACCGACGCCGCTCAAAGCCAACTGAAATGGTCCGTAACGACGGCAGACATGGGCCGCATTTTCGCCCATGTCCTTAAGAAGTCCTTCGGCCAGGTGGCCCATGAATATCACGGTCAAATGAATATTGTCCACCCTTACCCATCTGATATCCAAGGGCAATGGGCGAAGCTCGCCCGAAATGCGGGAAACGGTACGCTTTATTTCCGTCGGCAGTTCAAAGGCCAGGAAGGAACGGATATCCATTCATGTATCTCCTGATCCAGTCCAGCGCCATCATGGAGGTATTGTGCTTGACCTGCTCCCGCGTGCCCCAAAAGCGGTATTTGCGTGAAAATGTCTCCGATTCCACGGCAAGCCCCAGGTGGACCGTTCCCACCGGTTTGTCCTTGGTGGCCCCGTCAGGGCCCGCGATCCCTGTCACGGCCAGCCCCAGGTCCGTTTGCATTCGGCGCCGGACGCCTTCGGCCATTTCCCGGACCGTCCGGTCGCTGACCGCCCCCTGCGCTTCAAGCGTTTCCGCCGACACCCCCAAAAGGTCGATCTTGGCCTGGTTGCTGTAAACCACCATACCGCCCATATAGTAAGCGGAGCTGCCGGGGACATTGGTTAGGCGATGGCCGATGAGACCGCCCGTGCAGGATTCGGCCGTTGAAAGCGTCAGGTCCTTCTCCGCGAGCCCTTGCCCGATGATTTCCTCCATATTCTCGCTTCCTTCGGAAAAGATGCCGGGTCCGACGAGCCGTTTGATCTCGTCCTTCACCCGGTCCAGTTCCCGCAGGACCGACGTTTCGTCCTGCCCCCTGAGGCTGAGCGTGATGTGGTTTTCCGGAAAGTTCGGGTAAAACCCGAACACGATGCCTTTGGTCTGATTCCGGAGATCGCCCAACATCTCGGCAATGCTCGGTTCATTCAGTCCGTACAGCTTCAGGACCCGCTGCCTGACGACGGGGAGCGTCTCGAAGAGCCCTATGATTTCCGGAAGGACGAAATTGTCCATGAGATAACGCATCTGATCGGGAACGCCGGGAAGAAAATAGAGCGGGATGTCCTTTTCCATCAGACAAAAGCCGCAGGCCGTTCCTTCCGGGTTCAGCATTCTCGAGCCCCGAGGCATCCAGGCCATTTTTTCCATGGATGCGGTGACTTTCAGCCCGCGCGCCGCCGAGTGGTGCTTGATCAATTGAAACATCTGCTTGTCGAGGCAAAGCGGCCTGTCCAGGGCCCCGGCAACGATTTCACTGGTGATGTCGTCATCGGTGGCGCCCAGACCGCCGGTGACAATGACGAACCGCGAAACCGCCAAGGCGCGCGTGAGGGCGTCGGAAACCTTGTCGTAGTCGTCGCCCACCGAAGTGATACGGGTAACCTGAAGGCCGGAAGCCGCCAGCCGGCCCGCCGCATACCAGGCGTTCAGGTCAAGCGTTCGGCCCGAAACAAGCTCGGTCCCAATGGTGATGATTTCGCCTTCCATCGAATGGCACCCACTGCCGGGGAATTCAGAAAATTCCTGAAAAGAGCATCAATATGGCCTTGGCGACCAAGGCCGTATACAGACCCGCAACCACATCATCCATGACAATGCCGACGCCGCCCGGGAGCCGTTCCATCTGCCGCACGGGGAAAGGCTTCCAGATGTCGAACAGGCGGAACAGGAAAAACCCGAGAACCAGGGCCGTCCAGGAGGAAGGAAGCAACGCCGCGGCTGTCAAATACCCAACGACCTCGTCAACGACGACCTGGGAAGGGTCCTCCCGTCCGATGAGACGCCGGGCCCGGTCGGCGGCCCACATGGCGACACCGATGCTCGAAACGACCATTGCGCATCTGAATAAAGGGCCCGCTTGCTGCAACCAGACGGCAAGGGGAACGGCCCCCACGGTCCCGAATGTGCCGGAGGCAACGGGAATGAGGCCCGTTCCAAGCCAAGTGGCCAGAATCAAGGCCGCCTTATCGGGAATGCCGGAGTGATTGATGGTGGTTCTGAACGAAAAATTATCAGAATGCGGTTTAGACATCAAGCGGGTATCAGGGCCTGTTAAGTCCCATGATCCAGTAATAGATTTCCTTCAGGGGCCGCCCTGTTTCGGCGGCAATTTCCCTGCATGCCTCATATTCAGGCAGTATTGACCGGGAGCCGTCCTCCCTGATGGCCTCTTTCACGCGAATTTTGCCCCAGGGACTGTCCACTTCCGAATGGGTTCGCCGAAGCACTCTCCGCCGCGTGTGTTGAACACGCACGCCCAGCGTGGTGCTCTCCGTCAACATCAGATCCATAAGGGCGTCTGTGAGGTGAGGCGGGGCGATGACCTGAACCTGTACGCCGGGCCTGTTTTTTTTCATGTAAACCGGGGTGAACACCACATCCAGGGCGCCCGCTTCGAATAGACGTGCCATAAGGTGCCCCGTCCATTCGGGGATCATGTCATCCAGATTGGCCTCGATCACCGCCACCATGTGGTCGGCCCGCTCCGACGCATCGTCACCGATGACAATTCGGGCAAGATTGGGCCGATCGGGCAGGTCTCTGCTTCCCACACCATATCCGACCGCCGTAACCGACATGGACGGCATCGGACCGAATGAATCCCCGAGCCCGCTTGCAAGGGCCGCACCGGTGGGGGTGACCATCTCATGCTCCACCCCGGAATCGTAAACGGGAAAACCTTTCAACAAAGCCAGGGTGGCCGGCGCCGGCACAGGTATTCTTCCGTGCGCAGCGGTCGTAAATCCCGAACCGAGCGGAAGGGGCGAGACGTGAAGAGACGTGATTCCCAGGGCTTCCAATCCGTATACCGTCCCGCAGATATCGACGATGGCGTCAACAGCGCCCACTTCGTGAAAATGGACTTCCTCGGGTGGCCGGCCGTGGATTTCCCCTTCGGCTCGGGCCAGGGCCTCGAAAATACGGACGGCCCGGTCTTTGACGGTTTCACTGAAGGTTGCCTGCCGGATGATATCGCGGATTTCAGGCAGGTGTCTGGAGGGCTGGTCGTCCCTGTCGAATTCAACATGAAAGCGAGCGCCGGAGATATGGTGGCGCGCCTCCCGGCTGACGGCGATACGATACCGGTCGAGGGGGAGCGTTTCGAGGGCCGCCCGCAGCTGCTCGAAGGGAAGCCCCGCATGCAGCAGGGCGCCGATAAACATATCGCCGCTGATGCCTGAGAAACAGTCCAGATAAGCAATTTTCATGGTCTCATCATAACACATTTCACCCCCGAAAATCTCCTTTCAAAAAACCGTGGAGGCCGGGGGTGAAAGATTCAATACGTTAGTTTCGCAGAGTTAAGACGACAGTCGGCAATGACGAACGCGTCGCTCTTTGCTACAGCGCCTCGGCAATCAACTCGGATATGTCCTTGATTTCGATATCATCCTCTCGATTCGTGGTCTTCCGGCTATCCTCCAGCATGGAGATGCAATAGGGGCAGGCCGTGGCCAGGACCGTGGCGCCCGTGTCACAGGCCTCGATAATCCGCAGGTCCGAGAACCGCCACTCCGGTTTGGTTTCCATCCAGAGTCTGCCGCCGCCTGCGCCGCAACAGAGGCTTTCCTTTCGGTTGCGGTCCATTTCCACCAGATTGCCGTCGGTGACGGCCGAGATGAGCGCCCGCGGCTCATCGTACACTTCGCTGTGCCGTCCCAGATAGCAGGGATCGTGATAGGTCACTTTCTTGTCCAGGGCGCCGGAGAATTTAAGTTTTCCTTCGTCGAGAAGACCTGCCAAAAACTGAGTGTAGTGAACGACTTCGAATTCTCCGCCCAACTCGGGGTATTCCTGCGTGAGGGTATAATAGCAGTGAGGCGACGTGGTGATGATTTTTTTGACGCCTTTTTCCTGGTAGAGATTGATGTTCTTCTCGGCCGTCCTCATGAAAAGTTCTTCATCGCCGATTTTTCTCATGGACTCGGCGCAGCAACTCTCTTCCTCGCCGATCACGCCGAAAGAGACGCCGGAGGCCGACAGCACCTTGACCATGGCTTTGGCGATGTTCTGGCTTCGGGAATCGTAGGCCGAGGTGCAGCATACAAAGAGAAAATATTCCTGGCTTCCGTCGAAGACGGGCACATCCAGCCCTTCCATCCAGGCCGTTCGCTTTTCCCTGTCCTCAGACCACGGATTTCCTTTGCCGTGAACGCTGCCCGTCGCCGTTTTCAAGACACCCGGAATGGCCCCGGTTTCAGCGATCATGGACCTCATGGTCCTGACCACGTCGATGATGGTTACGCCCCGGGGGCACTTGAGCACGCATTTGTTGCAGGTGGTGCACCCATATAGGATATCGTCCGATTCATATCCTTCAACGCCCAGCTGGGCCATACGGATCATCCGTCTGATGTTGAACGGTCCATCCACGATTCGCCAGGGACACGAGCCGGCGCACATGCCGCACTGCATGCACAGATTCAGTTTTTCCGCACCCATGGCCACAAGGGCTTCATTTACTTCATAAAAAGGTATTAGTGCTTCCATAATTTCAGGGACTCCTTTCAATTTATCGGTCATGCCCGAACAACGTGAAACGCGAGCTTCCAAAAGAATGTGATTTTTTTAACAAACCCCTGTTTTGATGTCAATAGCGGGTTGCGAGTTGCGCGTTGACTTCGTCAACTGTTCCTCGTTCTTCGTGCTTTGTTCCTTGTGCCTGGTTCCTGGTGCCAGGTTGCGGGTAACGGTTGGGGGCGGTCTAGGTTTCCCCGCCAAACAACGGCGGGATCTCCGCTACGCTCCGACAAGTCTGATCGATCATGAAACTTCATGAAAACGACAACGACGACTAACACGATTACGACGACGACAACGAACACGACAACGAACACCGCTTCGTTGAGCACAGGCAGTTATCAACGCAATATTCACCCACTGAAAACCCGGAAGCCCC
>JAFDKD010000903.1 GCA_019307165.1 Deltaproteobacteria bacterium
GCATCCGAGATTCTGCAGCAGTACGGGATTTCCGGCAGACTTTATCCGAAACTCTCTTTACTTTCCGCGTCCATCGGACCCGGCATGGTTTTCGTTATCACCCTTTTTGCCGCCCTTTATCCGGCCCTCAGAATAAAACGACTGCGGCCGGTTGAGGCGATGGCGCATACGTAAATCTAGGGGTTTTACATGTATCTTCAACTGGCATGGCTGAACATATGGCGCAATCCGAGAAGAACCCTGGTTATTCTTACAGCCATCGTAATCGGGATCTGGAGCATGATACTGATATGCTCGCTAATGAGAGGCATGACCGATCAGATGGTAAAAAACAGCATATCCCGTCTTACAGGCCATATTCAAATTCACCATCGCGATTACAGAAGTGACCCGGTTATTGAAAACAGCATAACCGATCCCCAAAAGGTTCAGTCACTGCTTGCCAAGGCCCTTCCTTCCGGCTCGAAATGGGCCTCCAGAATAAGGGTCGGGGCTGTCGCAGCCAACGCCCGGCATTCAACAGGGGTGATACTGGTAGGCGTAGACCCTGAGCGCGAAGCCGCAATCTCCTTTGTGGGCAATTCCGTAACCCAGGGGCGATTTCTTGAATCAGACGATCCATTCGGAATCGTCGTGGGCGGCGCCCTAGCCGATAAATTCGAAACGCGGCTCGGCCGCAAAGTGGTACTCATGAGTCAGGGCATTGACAAGGAGCTCTCCTCAAGGGCATTCAAGATTGTGGGAATCTTTCGATCCGAAATGGAATCCACAGAAAAGCAGTTCGTTTTTATCACGAAACAGGCTGCGAGCAAGCTGCTAAAACTAAAATCAGGCGTCTCGGAATTTTCGATCCTCCTGCCCAAACAGCGAATGGACCGAACAGAGACAATGGCAGCAGGAATCAGGGAGGGGTTATCCGAAGACCACTCGGTTCAGACTTGGCAGGAACTTTTGCCCATGATGGTCACCTACATGAAGTTGATAGACGGGTGGATATATATCTGGAACCTTGTTGTCTTTATCGCCATGGGGTTCGGTATCGTTAATACGCTTCTAATGGCGGTCTTCGAGCGGATGCGTGAGTTCGGGCTGGTAAAGGCCTTGGGCATGAAGGCGTCCTGGATAGTCCGGGATGTGCTTACAGAATCTTTCCTGCTCCTACTGGCGGGAATGGGTATTGGAAACCTCCTTGCATGGGTCTCAGTTGCGGCCCTTTCAAGAACCGGCATCAATCTTTCGGCGCTTTCAGAGGGTGCGGAATATTTTGGAATGCCAAGGATGCTCTACCCGGCCATTATCGGCAGAGATGTGGTCATTGCCAACCTAACGGTTGTGATTCTCGGACTGCTCATAAGCCTGTATCCGGCGCTTAAGGCCGCCCGCTGCACGCCCGTTGAGGCCATGGCCCATACGTAGTTTTCATTGGAGAACAGCATGCCTATTGTAGAATGCATAGACATTAATAAATCATACCAACAGGGAAGTGTAAAGGTGCAGGCGCTCCAGGATGTCAGCGTGACAATCGACACCGGCGGTTTCGTGGCACTGGCGGGGCCGTCCGGTTCAGGTAAGACCACGATGCTCAATCTCATAGGCGGACTGGATCTTGCCGATTCCGGAGAGATCCGTGTTGACGGCAATCGCTTTAATGAGATGAGCCAGTCGGATCTTGCGACCGTGCGTTTGTACAAAATCGGCTTTGTGTTCCAGGCCTACAACCTCATCCCGGTCCTTTCGGCCGTGGAAAACGTCGAATACGTGATGCAGTTGCAGGGTGTGCCTTCAGGGGAAAGACGCGAAATGGCCATGGCCATGCTGGACGATGTGGGGCTTTCCGGCCTGCATGATCGCAGACCTGCCGAGTTGTCGGGCGGGCAGCAGCAGCGGGTTGCGGTGGCCCGGGCCATCGTGTCGAAGCCATCCATCGTCCTGGCTGACGAACCCACTGCCAATCTTGATTCAAAAACCGGCAATGGCCTTCTGGAGATGATGCTGGACATGAATCAGAAGAGAAACGTAACATTTATCTTTTCCACCCACGACAAAATGGTAATGGATTACGCACACCGGTTAATCCATATCCGGGACGGCAGAGTGGAGAATGACAAAACAAAATAACCTTGAAAGATCGGT
>JAFDKD010000904.1 GCA_019307165.1 Deltaproteobacteria bacterium
GAAATTGTGGAAAGCCGAGTTTCTTTGGCGGTCCGCCGCTGCGGTGCGCACCACCACCTGGGGCAAGAGTATCCTGGCCACCAACCTGCTGCCGGCCCGGACGCCGGACGATTATTTGAAAAAGTCAATGGACGTGACCCCCACGAAAAATCCCCTGGATTTTTCTCCCAACCCCACGGACCCCGGCCCGACCAAAGACCTGTTGTCCGGGTTCATCGAAGCCAAGGAGGACATGTTCCCTTTGACCTTCACTTTCATCGAGTATCACCCCAATCCGGACAACGACGGCATGTACCTGAACATCAAGGCCTCCCGCACTTGGGGAGTGGGCGGCACGGCCCAGTCCGCCTCGGAAAGCTCCGCACCGGTGAGCCTTTCCATCTCCCGGACCCACGCCGTTCACATGAATCCGGTGAAGCTCCGCATGGCCTTCAACACCCTGGTGTTCCTGGCCCGCGAGTGGCACGCAAAGATCAAAGAGGGCAAGGTTTACGGCGCTGAGATCGGCACCGGGGAGGGCAAACTCTTTGCCATGGGCCAAGAAAGGCCGGACAAGGAAGCCCTCAAAACCCTGTACGTCAAGCGGGCCAAGCCCTTAAAAGCCGGCGTCAGACTCCCCATGACCACCACCCGGCGCATGGCGCGGCAGGAATACCCGGACGAGGAATCCTTTTTTCATGCGGACCAAGGGGCGGAACTGAAACTGACCCTGAGATACCTGGCGCTTTTCGGGGGATTCGACCTCAACTTCGTTTACAGTGACGACACCGGGTTCGAGGTGCAGTACGGACGGGTCTGGGTGGCCACCAACGCCGCCCTCGGCGTGGGCGTGCCCTTGCCGCTCCCTTTTATGAACCTCAACGTGGGCCTTTCCGCCTCCATGACCCACTGCACGGCCGAGCTTCTGGGCCTGCACACCCTGACCTACATCCTCACGGTGTACAACGGGTTCCGAAAGCGGCTGGATGGCGGCCCGAGTCTCGATGCGGAAGAAAAAGGCAAGCAGGAGGACTGGAAGGCCTTCAGGCATCTTCACGGGGGAGAACTCAACGCCCTTTTCAACTGGCTGGCCGTGCCGGGCTCGGGCGCCTATGAGGAGGTCGCGGATGACGAGAAGCCGGCCCTAGAATCCGACCAGGTGGCCAAACTCACCGCCGCGGAGACCGATAAAAAGACCACGGTGATCAAAACCCTCGAAAAAACCGCCAAGGCCCTGCTGGACCTTTGCCGGGTGACCATCGACGAGCACCCTGCCCATCTGACGCCCGCCGATGAGGAGGAGGCTCAGGAGCGCGTGGTGCACGTTGTCAGAGCCCAGATAGACGCGGAACCGGGGCCGGATGTCCGGGCCGGCGCCGGGGATAATCAGCAGCAAGTGGTGGTGCGAAACGCCGAGCAGTGCGGGGTCCGGCTGCTGGCCTTGTACGACCCCGTCGCGGACCGTAGATCCGCTTACTACCGCGCGGAAAGAAACGGCCAAATCAGTATCCGGCCCGAAAAGATGATCGGTCCCGATGAGGACACGAATAAGATCTTCGTCCTTCACCCTCAAAGCATTTACAAGATCTCTTTTTTCCTTGAAAACCCCAAAATGATCGAAAAACTCAAGCTGGAGCTCTCCAAGAATGACGGCACCGTGGTCAAGGAGTGGGAGATCACCCACGCCGAGTGCGACCTCCTGCGGGATCCGGAAGGGGGTGCGGACCAGACCCTGCCTTCGGGCAAAAAACCGTGGGCGTTTATCGAATTTTACGGCACCAAGGACGGCGACCTGGCGCTGGGTACCCAGGCCCACGTCACTGACAAAACGGCCATGACCATCGGCAAGCTTTCCAATCCCTGGCGCAAGCCGGGCGGAAAACTAAAGGCCACGCGAGACGAACCGGAGCGGAAGCTGGAATCCTGCCACGCCCTAGACCCCAACGGGAAAGGGGAATTCTACTGCCTGCGCATGACCCTCGATTCCCCGGCCTTCAAGCCCGTGTACCCCGGGGCCTGGACCTATTTCGTGGTGCTGGACAAGCCGGTCAGGACCCTTGAAAAATACCTTGACGCCAAGGGCGATTTCCAGACCCTGGACCAGGAACGGCGGTGGGTGCTCATCACCAAGCCCGAAAAGGGGCCGGACGAGC
>JAFDKD010000905.1 GCA_019307165.1 Deltaproteobacteria bacterium
CCCTGGAAAACAAATAGCTTGTCGAAGATCCCGTTGACTTTCACGGGGAACACTTGAATCCTTGAATCCTGGACCCCTTGGACCCTTTCTCCCAACTAATTGGGAGAAGAACCATGCTGTTTTATTATTATCCCGTGCTTCCTTCCTTTTTGTTTGCCCCGACAACGGCCACTGTCAAAGGCTGGAATATTTTATCAAGGTTGTGAATCCCCATATCAAAACCAACAAAAAATACGGTTTATTTTCAAGAAAAACCGCTCTCCTTCGCTCCCTCTATGAGCCGCTTAACTACATCAGCGTCCAAGAGAGTGGAGGTATCGCCCATATCGGATACGTCTCCGGTGGATACTTTTTTCAAGATGCGGCGCATGATCTTGCCGCTACGCGTCTTCGGAAGGGCGTCAACCCACTGGATCTTTTCGGGCGTGGCGATCGGACCGATAACGCGGCGTACCTGCTGCATAAGTTCTGTTCGCAGATCATCGCTCGGTGTCTGGTCAGGGTTCAGCATGACATAGGCATAAATCCCCTCACCCTTGAGCTCATGAGGAAATCCTACCACGGCTGCCTCCGCCACGGCAGGATGACCGCACAGAGCACTTTCCACCTCCGCAGTCCCCAAACGGTGGCCGCTTATGTTTATGACATCATCCACCCTTCCGCTGATCCAATAGTAGCCGTCTGCATCGCGCCGTGCCCCGTCCCCGGTGAAATAATAGCCGGGATAACGGGAAAAATAGGTCTGTTTAAAGCGTAGTGGGGCGTTATACAGCGTACGGGCCATTCCCGGCCATGGGGCCTTAATGCAGAGATAACCCTGGCCCTCTCCTGTCACTTCTTCCCCGTATTCATCAAGCAAACAGGGCTGCACCCCGAAATAGGGTACGGTAGCGGCCCCAGGCTTTAAGTCAATGGCCCCGGGCAGGGGCGAAAGCATGATTCCTCCGGTTTCTGTCTGCCACCAGGTGTCCACGATTGGACAGCGGCCCTGCCCAACCACATCGTAATACCAGCGCCAGGCCTCGGGATTGATCGGCTCTCCCACAGAGCCCAAGAGCCGCAGACTGCTTACATCACGCCCCCTGACCAGATCGTCTCCCTCTTTGCGCACCGCCCGGATGGCTGTAGGAGCTGTATAAAAGATGCTGGCGCGGTATTTTTCCACCACGTCCCAAAAACGGTCATATGCGGGATAGCTCGGCACACCTTCAAACATGATGCTGCTTGCACCGGCACAGAGCGGTCCGTAGACCAGGTAGCTGTGTCCGGTAATCCACCCGATATCCGCTGTGCACCAGAAGGTGTCTTCCTCCTGGTGATCAAACACATTCAGGAACGTGCTTGTGGCGAAGAGCAGGTACCCGCCCGTAGTATGCACGACTCCTTTGGGCTTCCCCGTACTGCCCGAGGTGTAGAGGATGAAAAGCGGGTCTTCGGCATCCATCCATTCCGGTTCACAAAAAGGTTTCAGGTCCGGGGCCACCATCTCCCGGTGGTACCAGAGATCCCTTCCCGGCTTCATGGACACCTCCCAGCGGGTTCGGCGTACTACGAGCACCTTTTCCACCGATGGACAGCCCTCCAGTGCCTCATCGGCATTGTGCTTTAGGGTCACCACCCGTCCTGCGCGGAACCCCCCGTCACTGGTGATCAGCAATCGTGACTCACAGTCCTGTATCCGGTTGGCCAGGGCCTCGGAGCTGAAACCGCCGAAGACCACGCTGTGCACAGCCCCGATACGCGCGCATGCCAGCATGGCAATAACCAGTTGCGGGATCATGGGGAGATAAATCGTCACCCGGTCCCCTTTTTTGGCGCCCAGCTTTTTCAGTACCTGGGCCAGTTTGTTGACCTCGTAAAAGACATCCTGGTAGGTGAAGGTGCGGCTGTCACCGATGCGTTCCCCTTCAAAGATGATGGCCGCCTTGTTGCGCCGCCAGGTCCGGATGTGCCGATCCAGACAGTTGTAAGTGGCATTCAACTTGCCTCCCTGGAACCAGGCGACCCGGCCCTGATGAAAGTCATATTCCAGGGTCCGGTCCCAAGGTTTGTGCCACGTAAGAAGATCATTTGCCTGCTCCGACCAAAATCCTTCCGGATCCTCAATGGAGCGCGCATACAGGCGGTCATAG
>JAFDKD010000187.1 GCA_019307165.1 Deltaproteobacteria bacterium
TCCCGTAGATATTAGCAATAATGATTTCACGATCGTCCGGCGGGGGACCATCGTTGTGGAGAAGCAGACCGAACCGGATGGCGCGCCGGATCTCTTCACCTTTACGGGCGATGCGGCCGGGACCATCTCCGATGATGAGCAGATCGTGCCGCCGGGCCTGTTACCGGGCGTCTATACCACGCAGGAAATCGTGCCGGAGGGATGGTTCCTGACCCGGATCGAATGTTCCGATGCAAACAGCACGGGTGATCCGGAGGCGGCTACCGCGACCTTCAACCTGGACCCGGGAGAACTGGTGCAATGTACCTTCACCAACACCCGGGCCGCTTCGATCGGCGACACGGTGTTCCACGACTACAACGCCAATGGTGTGAAGGATTCGGGAGAACCCGGCATACCCGGTGTTGAAGTCTGCCTGTACGCGCATGAGGGCAACGGTCTGGCTATTCCGTTACAGGCACCCGCCGGTCCGGACAGGCCTTGTGCGGGCGAACCGGCGGGTTGCATGGACACCAAGGTGGATGGCGGCTATGTGTTTGAGAATCTGAATCCGTACAACACGTATTGCGTGATCATCCCCAACCCGCCGGAAGATGTCTACCTTACCGGCGGGATGAATCCTCGGGATATCCCGCCCCTGGCTCCGGGTGAGGCGTATGATCTGGCCGATTTTCCGTTTCGATCCACTGCGCTGATCCCGGCCGTAACCCCCTGGGGTGTGATTATTCTGGGATTGCTCCTGGCGGCATCGGCTATCTGGATAATGAAGCGCAGGAAACGTGTGTCTTAGAAAGGCCCCATTTCGCATTTTTTTGTCTATTTTCACATAAAAGTGTGCTACACGTATTTATGTGAATTCAACGCGGGGGTGAAAGCCAATGGAAAAACAAAATGTGACGTTATCCATTCCCAGGTTTTTGTTAAAACAGGCAAAGATTGTCGCTGCCAGTCAAGATAAATCCCTGAGCCAACTCATGAGAGAATCCCTTGAAGAAAAGATCAGAGAGGAAGCTGATTATAACAAGGCTCGAAAAAGACAATTGAGGCTTTTGGGGAGAGGGTTGGATCTGGGAACAAAAGGGAAGATCAAGACCAGCAGAGATGAACTCCATGCCAGATGATAAAATATTTGTGGATACCAATGTCTTTATCTACTCCTATGATGTAACCGCGGGCGAGAAGCACATCGCTGCCGGGAATATCATGCAAGACCTGTGGAATTCAGGTCTCGGCATGACAAGCACTCAGGTTCTTCAGGAATTTTTTGTGAATGTTGTCAATAAAATTCCCAAACCGATAAATGGGCGACAGGCAAGAGAGATTGTCCATGACTTGCTGAAATGGCAGGTTGTGGTCAATACGGGTGACACGATCATCGGAGCCATAGATATCCACTTGAAATTCGGCTACTCGTTTTGGGATTCCATGATAATTGAAGCGGCAATCACCGGCGGCGCCGAATTTCTCCTGTCAGAGGATCTGCAAGACGGACAAATCATCGGTGGTGTAACTATAAAAAACCCTTTCTCACTTCCCCCTGCCGATCGTTGACGGGCGGCGCCGGGAGATGCGCCATTCAAAGCAATCGTCCCCCAGGTCCATTCGTTTGAGCACGTCCAGCCGCAGCCTGGGATTGTGGGAGGAAAGCAGCCCTTCCCACAGGCCGTTCCAGGCCTCGAAGACCACGGGGTGCGGATCGGGATGCTCCTGCATCATCCGCCAGTCCGACTGCCGAATGATGACGGCATCCCCGTCTTTTTCCATACTCGCATCTTCCCCCTGGCCCCGCGCCATGCGCAGCATGTATTGGGCAAAGGTGTCCGCGTCGTTGCCGGAAATTCCCAGTGTACGGGTGGTCCGTTCATAATAGTGAAGGCCGATGAGCGTCCCCGAAAGACCGGAGAGATAACGGCCGTCCAGGGGACCGAAAAGTTCGATGGCCTGCAGGGTCATGGAGCGCCACCAGTCCATGCCGAAATTGCGCAACGCCTTCTGCTGACGTTCCTCGGGCCAATCCTGAGAGGGGAGGGTGGGGGCCGCATCCGGATCGAATTCGGGGCCTTCTTCTGAGCGGGCGTACCGGACCCGGTCCTCGGGATCCAGGTCATGATCGAACTCCCGCCAATAGCCTTCCAGTCCCGATTGGCCGTCCATGGTCATTTTGGTGCACACGAAACCCAGCCGGGGATTGCCCAGGGAGATACCGTTGTTTCCGTGCCACCCGCGGAGCATGGCGCGGTTTACCGCGGTGGGAATTCCCGCGATGGCCGCATCGTCCCAGGCATAGCGGGGCGGGGGATAGCGGATCCAGGCCTTCCGGTCCGACTCGTACATGTACTCCACCCCCACTTCGCCGATCTGGTTCGCCAGGTAGTGAAACTGGGCCGAGGCCACCGCAGGGGGCAGGTCGTCAATGCCCAGCTTTTTCAACCCCGGAAGAAATTGCTCGTGGTGCTTGGTGCGGAACATGCGGTAGGTGAATTCGGCCGCGTCCTCCACGCCTTTCCGGGTGACGATGGTGAGCATGATGCCCGTAAAAAAACCGTGATATAAATCCGCGACCGCCCTGAATTCCGCGGTCCTGTCGTCCGTGGGTTCCAATTTTTCGAACACCATGTCTCCTCTTTTTTTTAATGGGTGTTTGAAGTTGAAAGTGACAATCCAAAACGCCGTTTTCGATTGTTCATAATTAACGGGATGTTGCTTAAATCGTTTTTGTGCTTCGACAGGCTCAGCATGGACGGAAAAATCCAATAATTTCAATACATGTCCGTTCGCCCTGAGCTTGTCGAAGGGCCAATAGGGGATTTTGGCAACAGCCTGTCAATTCTTTAGAAGCTGCCTCGCAATGGTGAGTTTCTGGATCTCGGAGGTCCCTTCACCAAAGATTCCCATGGTGATCTGGCGATACAGGCGCTCGATGCGATTCCCCTTGACAATCCCCAAGCCCCCATGGATCCGCATGGCCTGATCCACGATCCGTTTCGCGGCTTCGGATGCGAACAGCTTGGCCATGGAAGCCTCCTTGATGAGCCCCTCTTCGCCGCTGTCATGCAATGAGGCCGCCCTGTACACCAGGCACCGCGCGGCAACCAGTTCGGTTGCCATATCGGCCAACTTGAACTGGATGGCCTGAAAGCCCGCAATGGGCCGTCCGAAGGCGTGTCTCTTCCTGGCGTAATCGAGGGCCATATCCAGGGCCGCCTGGCCGCAACCCACCGAGGAGGCGGCGATGGTGGGGCGAAAGAGGTCCAGGTTGCCGAGGGCGATCGTCCACCCCTGTCCCGGTTCTCCCAGTCGATTCTCAGCGGGCAACCGGCAGTCCTTAAATTGCAGTTCGGCCAGATCGTGGGCAAACATCAGTTTCATGTAGCGGGATTCAAAACCGGGCGTTCCCTTTTCCAGGATGAAGGCTGAGATTCCCTGCGCCCTTTTTTCAGGGGCGGTTTTGGCAAAGACAACCAGCGTGTCCGCGGCGTTGCCGTTGGAGATAAAGCGCTTTCGCCCGTTGAGTATGTAATGATCGCCCTCAAGAACGGCGGTGCTTTGTATATTGGCCACATCGGAACCCGCCATGGGTTCGGTGAGTCCGAAGGACCCCAGTTTCTCTCCGGCGGCCAGCGGGGGGATGTATTTCCGCTTCTGCGCTTCGGTGCCGTAATGGGCGATGGCGTAACATCCCAGGCCGCTCATGGCCAGGGTCGTGTCGGCCACGAGGGATATCCGGCTGAGTTGCTCCCTGGCGATGCAGATCTTGACCGCGCTGACCTCCCCGGCGCCGCCATATTCTTTGGGAAAGAGCAAACGGAAAAGCTCGCCCTCCGCCAGGATCCGGACCATCCCGGGTTGGATGTCATCCCGCTCCTCGATCTCTTCGGCCATGGGCGCCAGTTTTTCCTCGGCAAGCGTCCTGACGTGCTGCTTCAGCGCCTCCTGTTCCGCTGTAAACCGGTAATCCATTCGTGTTGCCTCCTCTGAAAATCCTAACGGCTTTTCATTAGTTCCGTCTTCTTGATCTTGCCCGATCCGGTCTTGGGAAATTCGTCGACGATCTCCATGGAATTGGGGATCTTGTAGGCGGCCACCCGTTCCCGCAGGAATGAGACGATCTCATCGAATGCGATGGCCTCGCCCTCCCTGGGCCGGACAAAGGCGTGACCCGACATGCCCCATTTATCGTCGGGCAAGCCCACGATGGCCGCTTCGAAGACCTTGGGGTGGGACATGAGCACCCGCTCCACTTCCGCCGGGTAGACGTTTTCCCCGCCGCTGATATACATGTCACCCATGCGGTCCACCGCAAAGATGAACCCGTCTTCATCCATTCGGCCCAGGTCGCGGGTATGGAGCCAGCCGTCCCTGATGGTCTCCGCGGTTTCCTCGGGAAGGTTCCAGTAGGCGGTCATCTGGATGGGCCCCTTGACCACGATCTCCCCGATGTCGCCCGGCTTGAGCGTTTCGCCGCTTTCCGACACCACCCGCACCTCGGAATGAAATACCGGCACCCCGACGGCGCCGGCCTTTTCGCGGGCCATGTCTTCGGGCACCCAGAGTTCGATGGATGTTTCGGTCTGTCCGAAAATCTGGCGCACGGGCAAGCCCCTGTCCCTGGCCTCGTTCATGATGTCTCCGGATACGGGTTCCCCGCCGATAAGCACCGAGCGCAGGCTGGAGAGGTCCCTCTTTTCCGGGCGCGCCTCTTTGAGGATGGTGTTGAGCATGGTGGGGACGAGCATGGCCTGGGTGACGCCATGCATTTCCACGTCATCCAGGAAGGCATGAGGATCGAACTGGGGCTTCAGGATGACCTTGCCGCCCGAATAAAGGGTGGGCACGGCCATGATGTTGAGCCCGCCCGAGTGAAACAGGGGCAGGGCCACCAGCATGGTGTCGCGGGAACAGAGGTCAAAATAGATCTGCGCGTTCAGGGTGTTGAAAAGGCACTTCCGGTGGGAAAGGAGCGCACCCTTGGGCGTACCCGTGGTGCCCGACGTGTACATGATCATCTGGTCCGTATCCAGAGT
The DNA here is from genome assembly GCA_019307165.1 of Deltaproteobacteria bacterium. Lineage (GTDB taxonomy): Bacteria > Desulfobacterota > DSM-4660 > Desulfatiglandales > Desulfatiglandaceae > JAFDKD01. The sequence continues at coordinate 5,025 of JAFDKD010000187.1, forward strand.
GACGCCGCCTTCGGCAACATCGGGCTCATGGTCCCTTTCCCCCTCAAGCACGGTCTCATAGTCACGGGCGCCCTGCATGCGGTTCCCGCCCCACGCCACGTAGGCGGGCGGCTCGGTGTTGAGAAACCGCTCGCTCCCCTGTATTTGGCTTTCCAACTCGGCATGAAAAAACACCGCCCCCGGGCTGCTGTCATTGATCTGATAGGCGATTTCAGGGGGGGCCATGCGGAAGTTCATGGGCACGAATATGAGGCCCAGTTTCGCGCAGGCGAAATAGACCTCCAGAAATTCAGGGCAATTCCGGCTCAGTACGGCCGCCCTGTCGCCTTTGGAAAGCCCCATGCCCGACAATGCGTGACAGAGCCGATTGACCCTTTGGTTCATCCGGAGATAGGTAAGGGCCCGGTCGTCGTAAAGGATCGCATCGCGATGGGGAGAGACGAGGCTCCGCTTATACAGCCAGTTTCCGACGTTCATCCCTTGAGCGCCTCCTGCCCGGCCTTGACGAGTTTGGCCAGTTCAACCATGCGGTCCGCAAGCAGCTGGGCCGAGAGCACCCCAAATTCATCTTCCAGGGCCATGTGCCGGACCCCTTTGACGGTGCGGCCCTTGCCCTCGGTGCTGGTGAGCGCCCCTGCGCCGATCTGGTACATCCTGGATGTGGCGATGACCATTTCGAAGACGAAAAACATGGCATTGAGTGTGGCGAGCGTGGTTTCGATCCCCCCGCCCCTGAAAAAGGCCACGGACAGTGCACCGCCGACCTTGTTCCGCAGGCTGCCCCGGTAGAGGTTCCCATGAACATAGGCCCGCATGCGGTCGATCATATTGGCCATGAGCCCGGACAGCCGCCCGAAATGAACCGGGGAGGCCATGAGGATGCCGTCGGCCTTCAGCATGGCCGGATAAAGGGCCATGAGGTCGTCTTCTTGGGAGCAGAATTTTCCTTCCGTTTGTTTCTTGACGCACCAGTTGCAGTGGATGCAGCCGTCGAATTTTTTATCCGCCAGGGTAAAAAGTTCGGTGTTCACCCCGTCCTTTTCCTGAATGTGCTTCAGGGCCTCATTGAGAAGGCTTTCCGTGTTTCCGCCCTTTATAGGGCTACCGCAGATTCCCAGTATGTTTATGTCCATAGGTCCTCCTTATCAGGTTTCCCCGCCAAACAACGGCGGGATCTTCGACAGGTGTCAGTGTTCCCCGCTTTCGATCAATCGTTCATAAGACTGCCCATGTGACCGGCATCTTGTGAAACTTCCTTGGGGTGCGGGTTGCACGGAGGTTAGGTTTTTCTCGCTAAGAACGCAAAGGTCGCCA
>JAFDKD010000906.1 GCA_019307165.1 Deltaproteobacteria bacterium
TGTTTGCCAGGAGCTTCATCAACTCTATAGATATATCCGCATCCTGACGCAACAAGGAAATGAAATGGTCTCCCTTGATCACCAGTAGTCGGACATCTCCCCGGGTACGCAGGGAGGCGGTACGAGGGATACTTCCCATAATGGCCATCTCTCCGAGACAGTCTCCTTGTTTGGCCAGATAAATGATTTTTTCCCGGCCCTCGGATTCTAAGATAACCTCTACCTCTCCCCGGTAAACGATATAGGCCTCATCTCCTTCTTCACCCTGTCTGCAGATGTATTGGCCATGTTCGACCCATTCCTCCGACATGATCCGGGCCGCGGCATCTAAGTGCTCATGCGCCATCCGGGAAAAGAGAGACGTCTTGTTCAAAAACTCGATTCGTTCAATAATGCGTGCCTCCGGCAATCCCAGGATATTGGCCATGAGTCTGAAGGCCCCGGCCACTCCAGCAGACAACTGGTTAAAAAAGGAGTAGCCTGTATAGAGATAGGTCCCTCGACCATGCCCTGCGATGAGAAAACCGCCTTTCTGGGGTTCTTCACCGGAGTCATGACATTCCAGCATGGGTTCGTATCGTTTGTCCCATTGGTGAAAGAAATAGAGGCCTCGATCCTTAAACCAGCCATCAAAATCCGCCTCATCAATCCTGTTCGGGAAGTTGAAAATGGAATGATCCGGGCTTAAAATTGTTATTGGCGCATTTTCGTCGGTCACCCGATCGTGGGGCTGGATATATCTGAAAGGATAGGGCGTATAGCCGTTTCCCTCATATGCATATCCCTGGTGCTGTACGATAAGAGTCCCCCCCCGTTCTACATATCTAATGAAACGAACTGCATTTTCCCTCAGTTTGTCACGAATGAGATAGGCGTTCGGTCCGATAATAATAGCATCGAACCGGTCGAGATTAATATGTTCCATATCTTCATCCATGATAAGATGAAAATTGAGGTCAAAGCGGCTCAGCGTTTTCAGTATCTCTTCGTCGGCCCCTTTTACGTACGCATAGTTCTGGCCCTGGACGAATTCCAGATCAAATAGGCGAACCTTCACCTCGGCAGAGGTTGTGATGAACTCTTCCAGGATACAATTGCTCGCATCCGGCTGACCGGGCAGTCCCGGGGGCCCCTTTCGCACCGGATTTAGGACCACATCATAGTCGCGATTCCCAACTTTAACCACGTATCGGAGGGGATATTTGCCGGGGGGGATGTCCTTCGGGACCTGCACCGTAAAGCGGGCCGAGGTCATATCCTGAAAATTTTCCAAACAGAGATCAATATATTCAGGGGAGACTTTCCATCCGACCGGGACTTTTAGTTCAAGACGGCCGTCGATAGTCCCTGAGGAGACGTTGCTTCGCGCCGTGACTGTCAATTCAAGCCGCTGTTCCGATGAACTTATTCGCAGAAATTCCTGAATCTCCTTGGGCTGGAGTGATATGGGAGGAATCACGGCCAAGGGCAAATTCCTATACCCGCCCGGAAAGGATTCCCGTAAGACCGCAAATTCACGCAGTCGTATTTTGTGTTTGCCGGTAGTCACGTTACACTCAACATAAACGGAAGACGGACCAAATGGCCTGCCGGCGGGCTCGCCCTCAGGCCATTGGTAGCAATAGGACTCGCGCGGTTTTTTCAGCCAGTAGGGGCAGGATAACTCTGCCGTCTCTGCAACGGTGACGGTATGGTGGGCGATCGATTGGACGGGCAAAGGATTGGAGGGTTCTTCTTCTACGGATTGAATCTTCCAGCCGGGAGGAGCGCCTATCATGTATTCGACTTGACTAATAGGGATATTCCTATGATTCCACAGCCTTGATGTGAAACGAAATTTTTGCCCGGGAGTGACGCGTGCCGCATCAATAAGGCTCTCCAGCCTTAACCCCAAGCAGAGGGCCGCGACTTCTTCGAAATCCTTGATCTTACGGGTCAGAGAGGACTCGATCATCTTTTGAGCACTTATATGCAGGTCACCCTTTGTCAGGCTCGATCGAATTTCGCGGAGCATGGAAAGACTTTCCAATAATGGTTCGGATGCCTGCATGGGGTCGTTTGCCCTGAACTCTCTGACAGCCGCATCAACCCCCGCTTTGACCTGTTTCAGTTTGTTTCTCAAAGGCGGAGA
>JAFDKD010000907.1 GCA_019307165.1 Deltaproteobacteria bacterium
TCGATTTTTTTCAATTCGCGTTAATGTTATGGCGGCTTTTTGCCTTTTGAGTATTCTGTAGGTCTCTTCATAAATTCGATTACGGGGACCGATGGCAATAACATCGGTCTCTTTTCCGCTTTGGATTCGGTATACGATTCTGAAACGGCCCGCTCTCAAGCTCCGCAGGCCATACAGTTCGTCTTTAAGAATTTTTCCGGTGAAGGGATCGACCACAAGGGTCTGCAACGCAGCCTTGGTTTTCTTTTTAAGAAGCGGATGCATGCCTCGAATCAAGGCGACCAGGTGACCCGGGACTCGGAGCGACTTCATCTCGGCACCTTATTCAACGGAAGGATCGAACAATTCCTCAAGCGTATACAAGCCCGATTCCTCCTCGATCCCGCGTAAGCCCTTCCGGATTTCCTTCATAAACGCGGGATCGGACTGAATGCTGACGGTTTCTTTCCAACCCTCGAATTCATCCGGGCTGACCAGGACGGCGGCCGGCTTTCCATTTTTCGTGATCAGGATTTCCTCATCCGTTGACGTTATTTTTTCGATGAGTTTGCTGAGATTGATCTTGGCCTCTGACAGCGATAGGGTGATCATGGTTCAGACCTCCATTTAGGTTGACCTGAATTCTGGTCATTTTGCCAGTGAATCACTTGGCTGTCAATGCCTGAATCCGGATCATTTTCTTGACGCGGGGAGGCCGTTCCGTTACAACAACCGAACCGGGAAAGGTCGGTATATTGACCGGCCTACGGAAAAAAGGGCAGCATGTCGCTGCATTGAGCGAAAATTTGATTAAGGAGAGTGACTCATGGAGTTGAAGTTCGCACTGGAGGAGGCAAGAGAAAAAGCGCTGCAATTGATGGTCAAGGGGTATCATTGAGGCCCGGCCGTCCTGCAGGTCATGTGGGAAGCGTACGGAATGGAAAACGAGGATTTTCTCTGGGCGGGCATCCCTTTCATGGGCGGCATCGCCAGTCATCAAAAGGCGCCCTGCGGGGCGGTGAGCGCCTCGGCGGTCTGTCTCGGGTTGAGATATCGGTGCGATATTTCCGACAAGGAAAAGGCCAAGCATGCGAGAACCGCCTCCCGCCACTACTCGGGTAAGCTGGTGAGGGATTTCGACAAGGAATTCGGGGACATCACCTGCATCGGCCTCCTGGACCTCGACTTTTCCAAGCCCGGCGCATATCAGGAATTCCGCGAATCGGGCATCTGGAAAGATAAATGCAACCGCTATATCGAATACATTATCGAGCAGCTTTACGGGTTTGAGGACGGCGAGGCGGCGGAAGGGACGGCATCGTAAGGTGGCATATGACACGATTAAGGTGGAGACAAACGATCGGGTCTGCGTGATCACCCTGAATGAGCCGGACCGGCTGAACGCGTTGAGCGACCGGATGGCCGTGGAATTCAAGGGGGCGGTGGAGGGGCTCAAGCAGCGATCCGATGTGCGGGCCGTCATCGTCACCGGGGCGGGCAGGGCGTTCAGCGCGGGCGGGAATTTCGCCGAAATGAAGAAAAACCTGGGCGGCGATCCCGCGGTTTGCAAGCATAGGATCTACGGCTTCTACAAGTCGTTTTTAAGCGTCATGGACCTGCCGGTCCCCACCATCGCCGCCATCAATGGTCCTGCCATGGGCGCCGGCGCCTGCATCACCCTGGCCTGCGACATGAGAATCGCGGCGGAAGGCAGCCGGATCGGCTTCGCGTTCGCGCGCATCGGCATCCATCCGGGCATGGGGGCCGAGTACTTTCTGCCCCGCATTGTGGGCAGGGCCAAGGCCTGCGAACTCCTGATGACGGCCGAGGAAATACCGGCCGAAGAGGCCCTGCGGATCGGCCTGGTCAATCACGTGGCGCCCCCCGAGGAATTGATGGACCGGGCTGTTGGGCTGGCGTCGAAAATCGCGTCCCGACCCGCGCTGCCCATCCGCATGCTCAAGGAGTCCATCGACGCGGCCCTGGCTTCCGATCTGGAATCCACCCTGCACAGGGAGGCCGCCTACCAGGGGATCTGTTTTATGACCGGGGACATGCGGGAGGGGATTGAAGCCTTCATTGAAAAACGCAAGCCGGTCTTTAAAGACGAATACTGAAAAGAATCACCACAGAGAACACAGAGGTCACAGAG
>JAFDKD010000188.1 GCA_019307165.1 Deltaproteobacteria bacterium
GACCTTCCACTGCCTGCCCTTCGGGGAAGGATGCTTCCAGCACCAGCAGATCCGCGCCCGTCGAAAGATCGCCAAGCGCCTGGCAATAGCCTGTGTCCCCGGAAAAAACCACGCTGCGTCCTTCACGATCCGTCAAGCGGTAGGCCAAGCTATGGGGCGTGTGAACGACGGGTGATGTTACGACGGTAAAATCCCCGTATTCGGTTTCAAGTTTTTCCGTCAAGGCGAATTCATGGACCTTCATGAGTTCGGGCGGAAGCGTCAGCCAGTCGCCCCAGGCGTTTTGCAGCCTGCCGATAAACGCATTCAAGCCAATGGCACCGGCAATAACCACCGTCGCTCTGTGCCGAAGCACGTCCGGATTCCGAGTGGCGAATAAAAAATGTACCAGGTCACCCGTGTGGTCAGGATGAAAATGCGTCAAAAAAATATGCCGAAGCGTTTCATGGCGGATGCCGACCCGGGTCATCTGGCGCAGGGTTCCCGGGCCCAGGTCCAGCACCACGGGCCCGTTTTGCAACCATACGACCAGCGAAGGTGAGGATCGGTCCCTCAATGGGACTGCCGTTCCGGAGCCGAGAACCGTAAGGCGCATGTCGTTGGCCTCCTTCAACGGATGTTGACGCATAGGTGTAAAGATCCGGGCCCAGAGGACCAGGTTTTGCAGATGGAATAAAATATGTCCGGGGCGGCCTTCGCTCCCCCGGGGCCGACCGCAGTTTCTCCCTCACAGGAGCACCCGCGCCCGGTAGTTCTATACGCTGAAACGGTCTGCCGCGTCAATGTCGAGGCCGGAACCCAAAAATGACCAGAGGTCGGAAGACGGATGTCAGAGGGCACAAGCCTGATATCGAAAGCAAGCGTAGGGAGCAGGCAGACCTGGTTTGGTCTTCATTTGTGTAGTCGCAAAAGACTGAAGGTAACCGGTGACAACGCGAAACCCTGAATCTTTAACCCGGAACCCTCAATCCGAAACGGCATCGGTTCTTTAATGGAAAGAGGCCGACCAAGAAACCGGCTGTTTTCGAATAAGCGAAATAATTTTAATAATATCAATTAGATATAGTTGAATCTCATCTTTGTGGAATAGTTTGTGAAAAAACCCGACGTTTTTGCCTTGATCCCGTCGATTTTCATGCGTTTTTTTGTTGACAGTCCTAGAAAATTATATATAAAGAGGAGCTTGTTCCAAAAAGCACAATGTCGGGGCTATCGGATTTCGAATACCTGTTCGCAACCGTTAAAAGTCCATATTTTATGAGAGAGACAGACTAAAAAAAGGAGGAACATCAATGTCAGAACTTATTGTACCCCATGGTAAAGAAGAAAAGCTGATCCCGCTCCTGCTGGAGGGCAGCGAGCTGGCGGCGGAGGTTGAAAGGGCCAAGGGCCTCAAGCAGATCCGGATCACCTCCCGTGAGGCATCGGACCTCATCATGATGGGCATCGGGGCCTTTACTCCGTTGACCGGGTTCATGGGCAAGGCCGACTGGCAGGGCGTGTGCGACAAATTCCTGATGGCGGACGGGACATTCTGGCCGATTCCCATCACCCTTTCCACCGACGACGAAGACGTCAAAGAGGGCGACGATCTGGCGCTGGTGGACGAGGAGACCGGCACCACCATCGCCACCATCAACGTCACCGAGAAATACACCATTGACAAGGAACACGAGTGCAAGACCGTTTTCACCACCACGGATGCGGCGCACCCGGGTGTGGAGAAGGTCATGGCCCAGGGCAAGTACAACCTGGCCGGTCCCGTCAAGGTCCTCAGCGAGAGCTACTACCCCGAGCAGTTCAAGGATCTCTACCAACGGCCGGCCGAATCCCGGAAGATCTTCGACGAAATGGGGTGGAAGCGGGTGGCCGCCCTGCAGCTCCGCAACCCCATGCACAGCTCTCACGAGTTCCTGGCCAAGATCGCCGTCGAGGTCATGGACGGGGTCTACATCCACCAGCTGGTTGGAAAGCTGAAGGCCGGGGACATTCCCGCCGACGTCCGCGTCAATGCCATCAGCACCCTCGTGGACAACTACTTCGTGAAAGGCACCGTGGTGCAGGGCGGATATCCCATGGAGATGCGCTACGCGGGACCCAGGGAAGGCCTGCTCCACGCCGTCTTTCGTCAGAACTACGGGTGCAGCCACATGATCATCGGCCGCGACCACGCCGGCGTGGGAGACTACTATGGGCCGTTTGACGCCCAGAAGATCTTCGACGAGATCCCGGAAGGCGGGCTCAAGTGCCAGAACCTCAACATCGACTGGACCTTCTACTGCTACAAATGCGGCGGCATGGCCTCCATGAAGACCTGCCCCCACGGCAAGGAAGACCGCATGCTTCTGTCAGGCACCATCGTGAGGAAGACCCTGTCCGAAGGCGGTGATCTGCCCGCCGAGTTCTCCCGGCCGGAAGTCGCCAAAATCCTACAGGAGTATTATCAGGGTCTGGAAGAGAAGGTGGAGATCAAGCTGCACGGCGCCGCCACAGGCGATGTGAAAAAATAGTCTCAAAGAGCCGTTCCGTTGCCGGAAACGGCTCTTTAATGCGTAGATCATTTACGAATATAAATGAGACCCGATCAACAGAAAGGAGGTGTTTTAAGCAGAGTCTTTTTAGTGAAAAATGGCGTATTATGAAGACTGAATTGACAATTTAGGAGGTATTATAATGCCAAGTTTCGTATACGTAGAAAAGTGCGACGGTTGTAAAGGGCAGGACAGGACGGCTTGCATGTATATATGCCCCAACGACCTCATTGTTTTGGACATGGAAAAGATGAAGGCATACAACCGTGATCCCTCCATGTGCTGGGAGTGCCAGTGCTGCGTCAAGATCTGCCCGCAGCAGGCCATGGACGTTCGCGGCTACGCGGACTTCATCCCCCTGGGAGCCAGCTGCGTTCCGTTGCGCGGTTCCGAGGACATTATGTGGACGGTTAAGTTCCGCGACGGCAGCATCAAGCGGTTCAAGTTCCCCATCCGGACCACAGAGGAAGGAACTGCGGATCCGTTGGGCGGCTACGCCACCCATGACGACCTGAGCAGCCAGGCCCTGGCGACCGAACCCGAGTCACTGGGACTTGACGCAGTTCCCACAATATAAAGGAGGTATAATAGACATGGCAAATTATGAAACAGTAGAAGTAAGTACCGACCTCCTGATCGTCGGTGGGGGATTCGCAGCGTGCGGCGTTGCAACGGAAGCCGCCTACTGGGCCAAGAAAAACGGCCTCAAGGTCACCCTGGTGGACAAGGCGGCTGTGGACAGGAGCGGCGCCGTGGCCATGGGACTTTCGGCCATCAACCAGTACGTGGGCATCCGTGACGGCGACAACACCGTCGAGGATTATGTCCGCTACGTCCGGCAGGACCTCATGGGCGTGTCCAGGGAAGACGTGGTTTACAACATCGCCCGTCACGTGGACTCCAGCGTGCATCTTTTCGAGAAGTGGGGCCTCAAGATCTGGACGGACGAAGAAGGCAAGTACGTGCACGAAGGCCGCTGGCAACTCATGATCAACGGCGAGTCCTATAAGATCCTCATCGCGGAAGCCGCGAAGAACGCCATCGCGGATGCGGGCGGCGAGATTTTCGAGCGGATCTTCATTGTCGAGCCCCTGGTCGAGAACAACAAGGTCGTGGGCGCCGTGGGTTTCAGCACCCGTGAAGAGAAGTTCTATGTGTTCAAGGCCAAGGCGGTTGTCTGCACCATGGGCGGCGCCGTGCACGTGTTCCGGCCCAGGTCGGTCGGCGAGGGTTTCGGCCGCTCCTGGTATCCGCCTTTCAACACCGGTTCCAGCGCCTATTTTACCATCAAGGCCGGCGCCGAGATGACCTGTCAGGAAGTGCGTTTCATCCCGGTCCGGTTCAAGGACGCATACGGCCCCGTGGGCGCGTGGTTCCTGCTTTTTAAATCCCGTGCCACCAGCGCCGTGGGCGGCGAGTACATGGTCGTCCGGAAAGCGGAGCTGGATAACTGGAAGCCTTACGGCCTGGCCAAACCCATCCCGGCCAACCTGAGAAACTACCTCGGCATGCTGGACATCGACGCGGGCTATGGTCCCCTGTACATGGAGACCGACGAGGCCATTCAGAAGATCGCCGATGAACACAAGGATGACCCGAAGGCCTTCAAGAAGATAATGAAGGAACTGGAGGCCGAGGCATGGGAAGATTTCCTGGATATGACCATTTCCCAGGCCCACCTCTGGGCGGCCCAGAACATCAAGCCCGAAGAAAAACACTCCGAGATCGCCGCGTGCGAGCCCTACTTCATCGGCTCCCACTCCGGCGCCTCCGGTGCCTGGGTGAGCGGCCCCGAAGACATGGATACTCCCTACAAGTGGGGCTACGCCAACATGACCACGGTGGAAGGCCTGTTTGCGGCGGGTGACGCATCCGGCGCTTCCAGCCACAAGTTCTCCTCCGGCTCCCACGCCGAGGGTCGGATCGCCGGTAAGGCGGCCATCCAGTACATCGTGGAAAAGGGCGCCGAGCCCGCTCTGGATGCTGGGAAAGTGGATGCCCTGAAGGCGACCATTCTGGCGCCTTTGGACCGTTACGAGGAGTTCAAGGGCTTGACCACTGACCCCGAGATCAACCCCAACTACCTGCTGTGGCGGCAGTTCATGGATCGTCTCCAGAAGATCATGGACGAGTACGCCGGCGGCGTGACCGCTGCCTTCAAGACCAGCAAGGCGAACCTGGAAAGGGGCATGGAGTTGTTCGTGTTCCTGAAAGAGGATTCCGAGAAGCTGGCCGCCGAGGATGTCTACGGCCTGGAGCGCATCTGGGAGAACATCCACCGGATGTGGCAGGGCGACGCCCATATCCGCACCATGCTCTTCCGCGAGGAGACACGGTGGCCGGGCTACTACTTCCGGTCGGACACCCCCAAGATGGACAACGACAACTGGCTGTGCTTCGTCAACTGCACCTACAAGCCGGATTCCGACGAGTGGGAGTTGACCAAAAAGGACATCTGGACCATCCCGGGCGTCTAATTGATTAACCTTAACCGAACATGCTCCAGGCGCCGAATCGGGTGCCTGGAGCATTTCGTTATATATATATAAGGATAGGGTCGCTCATGCGGCGGTATGATTCGGCATGGGTTCGGAGCGCATTTGATCCATGTCCATTTTCAGTATCGGCGGCGCTGCGATGAAAATGGATATTGACGAAATGCGCTTTTTGTAATATGAGGGCAGTCGAAAATCCTAACCCTACGCTAAACATTTTCATCCTGGAGGAAACAATGGCTGACGTACAAACGACTAATCAGAGCATACTGGTGGCGGGTGGCGGTATGAGCGGAATAACGGCCGCCCTGGAAGCGGCGGAAGCCGGCTACGACGTGGTACTGATCGAGAAAAACCCGTACCTGGGCGGTCGGGTTGCCCAGCTCCATCAATATTTTCCGAAGTTGTGTCCGCCGAGTTGCGGGCTGGAAATCAACTTCAAACGGATGCGGGTCAATCCCCGGATACGGTTCTTTACCATGGCGGAAATCGCTTCTGTTTCCGGTCTGGAAGGGGACTACACCGTGACGGTGAAACTGGCGCCCCGCTACGTGAACGAAAAATGCACCTGTTGCGGCAAGTGTGCGGACGTATGCGAGGCCGAGATCGACAATCCGTTCAACTACGGTATGGACAAGATCAAGGCGGCCTATCTGCCCCATGAATTCGCCTTTCCCATGAGATACGTGCTGGACCCCTCCATCGTGGGGACGGACGAAGGAAAGAAATGCGCCGAGGCCTGTGAGTACGGCGCCGTCGAACTGGACATGGCGGAAACCACATTCGACCTGAACGTGGGGGCTATTGTGTGGGCCGCCGGGTGGGATCCCTATGATGCCGCCAAGGTGGAATACTACGGGTTCGGCGAATACAAAAATGTCATCACCAACGTCATGATGGAACGCCTGGCATCGGTGAACGGGCCTACGGAAGGAAAAATCGTCCGGCCTTCGGATGGAAAAGAAGTCAAGAACGTGGCCTTTATCCAGTGCGCCGGATCAAGAGACGAAAATCATCTGCCCTATTGCTCGGGCATCTGCTGTCTGGCCTCCATGAAGCAGGCCACATATATTCGGGAACAGCTGCCCGACTGTGATGCGACCATATTTTTCATCGATATCCGGGCGCTCGACAGGCTTGAGGATTTTTATACCAAGGTGAAGGAAGACGAGAAGATCACCTTTACCAAGAGCAAGATTGCGAACATCGCAGAGGACCCGGAAACGGGGGACCTGCTGCTGGAAGGGGAAAATACCAATACGGGCGAGCAGATTCGGGCGACGTTCGACATGGTGGTGCTGGCTACCGGC
>JAFDKD010000908.1 GCA_019307165.1 Deltaproteobacteria bacterium
CGGACCTTCATTCAGCCTTCACAGAGCATGCGGGACTTCGGGGTGAAGGTCAAACTCAATCCGGTCAAGGAACTCCTCAAGGGCCAGCGGGTGCTCATTATCGAGGACTCCATCATCCGCGGCACAACGGCCAAGACCCGAATTCATACCCTCAAGGAAATCGGCGCCCGCGAGGTCCACATGCTGGTGAGTTGCCCCCCTCACCGGCATCCGTGCTACTACGGCATCGATTTTTCGAGCCGGGGGGAGTTGATCGCGGCGGAGAAATCGGTCGAGGAAATTCGAGATTTCATCGGCCTCGACAGCCTCGGGTACCTGAGCATCGACAACCTGGTGGCCTCCACGGCCATCCCCAGGGAGGAGCTTTGCCTGGCCTGCTTTGACGGGAACTATCCTGTTCCCGTTGACGCGGACTTCACCAAAACCTGCCTGGAATAGTTTTTATCAGATCCAGTTTGCCACCTGTAAGCCCTTCACCCTTTTGAATTCCCTGCTGTTATTTGTCACCAGAACGGAATTATGAGATATCGCGGTTGAAGCAATCAGGAGGTCCATGAAACAGGTCCTCCCTCAATTCCGGGGCTTCCATTCCTTTTCGTATGCGGGCCATGATGCCTGCGGGCCCGCTATCGTCCCTCCAGCTGCCGGCAAGGTCGAAGAATCCTTCCGGCCACTCATCATTCAGAGAACGTTTGATAGCCTCTACGACCCATTTCGACTTGGATTTGCCGGCGGCCTTTGCCGCCAGGTCCAGCCTCTCGGCAATCCGGGCATCAATATATATAGCCAACTGTGTCATTTCGTATCCTCCTTCGATCCTGTTTACAAATATATTTGTACATATATTTTATTTATTGTCGAGAGGGGGCCTGCGATGTTGTCAGACTCGCAATCGCCCTAACAAGATCTTTACAAAGCCCTCTTAAAACCCTAATATTTCAATATTATTATAAATTTGTTATGCAAATTTATAATCAGGGGATAAGCAATTGGCAAATGAAACTATCCTGGTAGTTGACGACGAAGAAGATATTCTTGAATTGGTGGCCTTTAATCTTAAGAGAGAAGGGTACGAGGTGATCGCCGCATCCACGGGAGAGATGGCCTTGCATCTGGCCGGCGAGCAACAGCCGGACCTCATGGTTCTGGACCTCATGCTTCCGGGTATCGACGGCCTGGAAGTGACGCGGCAACTCAAGGCCGATTCCGGTATGGGGAATATCCCGATTGTGATGCTGACGGCCAAAGGGGAAGAGGCGGACATCATGGCCGGGCTGGAGCTTGGGGCGGACGACTATGTCTCCAAGCCATTCAGCCCGAGGGTGCTGGTGGCCAGGGTCAAAGCGGTGCTGAGAAGAAAAGAAAAGGCCCCGGTTGATGAGGAAGGCGTCGTACGCACCCGCGACCTGGTAATTCACCCCGGCCGCAGGGAAGTGCTGGCGGAGGGCCGGCAGGTGCAATTAACTTTTACGGAATTCGGCATCCTCGCCTACCTGGCCAAGCGGCCCGGCTGTGTCTTTACGAGAAACCAGATCGTGGACGCGGTACGCGGCGAGGATTACAATGTTACGGACCGCTCGGTGGACGTCCAGATCGCCGGCCTGCGAAAAAAACTGGGGCCGGCCGGCCGTTATGTGGAAACGGTCCGCGGCGTCGGATATCGATTCAAGGAATAGGCCGTGTCCAAAAAAAAGCGATTTTTCTGGCAGCTGTTTCCTTCCTATCTCGTCATTACCGTTATTTCGCTGGTGGCGGTGACCTGGTACGCCTTGAGCACGCTTGAGGGCTTTTTCCTGAAACACACCGCTGCGGACCTGGAATCGCGCGCCCGCCTGGTGGAAGAACAAGTCCTGACTTACCTCGACCCACCGGCGCCGAAAGCCGTGGACGCCCTCTGTAAGGGCATGGGCGGGCGGGCCGCCACGCGAATCACCGTGGTTCTGGCCAACGGCAAGGTGGTGGGCGACTCGGATGAGGACCCCGATGACATGGACAACCCCCTGGACCGGCCCGAGATCCACAAGGCCATTTCCAATGGACTGGGCATGTCCAGGCGCCACAGTCGCACACTCGAAAAAGACATGATGTATGTGGGTATTTCGGTTCGAAAGGGCGGCCATATCCTTGGCG
>JAFDKD010000189.1 GCA_019307165.1 Deltaproteobacteria bacterium
TAATTGCGTGATGTCAAGCTGTAGAGATGCAAAGTAAAGATCCGGGTCCATAGGACCCTGCTTTAAGGCCGCCCCCATAGGGGGCAGGAAAGATAGGCTGAGGTTAAGGCTAAGGTTGAGAAATAAATCGAATCATTTCTTCATCTTTTTCTCGACCTCAACATGAACCTCAACCTGGCGAAGCCACGGTCCGCATTTCCGCATTGGCATAGCCAGATAACTCTGACCCCCGCTGTACGGGATCTTCGACTGGCCCAGAGGACCAGGTTTTGCAGATGGAATAAAATGGGCAGGCACTCCGCCCACCCTTATAACATGCGAGGAAAAAATTGATTCTTATTGGAAATGAGCGATTTTTTCACTGAGCAAGGCCGCATCCGCCGTCGCCTTGAGGTGCAGGCCATTGAGCTCGGGGACCTGTGCCGGCAGGCCGGGGAAAATGGGTTTTCGGTGGTGATATTGGATGAAAACGGGGGATAGGGGCACAAACGCTGACTTAACCCTAACGTTGCAAAAACCGAGGCGAACCGCGGTCAGTCGACCTGACCTTGGGGGAGACCCATTTCGTGAGCAACGGTCTGGGCAAAGTCGGCCACCCGGCGCTGATGGCCTGCGGTGTAAGGGTCGCTGCTTTCGATCGGTTTGACGGTTCGAGCGAATAACTTTAACTCTATCCGTGATATCCGTGTAATCCGTGGTTAAAAATTTCATTGGGCCGCAAGGCTAAAAGATCAACCAGTCCTGTACCTCCAATCGGCAACCTCCAACCTTCTACCTTCAACTTCTTTTAAACCGGAACAGATGCTTGACGGCACTCCACCCCATCTTACGGCGCAAAATGCCCAGCTGGTCCTGAAGCGGGAGATTTTTGGGGCACACATCCTCGCAGCCCAGGAGACCCATGCAGCCGAAAATCCCCTCGTCCGTGCCCACGACCTCGAAGTACTCGTGTTCCGTACGTTCGTCCCTTGGATCCAGCATGAAGCGGGCGATTCGGTTGAGGGCCACGGCGCCCACAAAATCTTCGCGCATGTTGGCGGTGCCGCAGGCGGCCACGCAGCAGCCGCATTCCACGCAACGTTCCAGTTCGTAGATTTCTTCGGCCAGGGCGTTGTCCATCCGGTCTTCTTCCACTGTCGGATCCAGGGTCTTGTCCGTGTGGATCCAGGACCCTACTTTTTCATTCATGGCCCTGAACCAGGTCCCGGTGTCCACGGAGAGGTCCCCCACCAGTTTAAACACCGGTAGCGGCATGAGGGTGATTTCGCCGGGGAGTTCTTTGGTGAGCGTCTTGCAGGCCAACCCCGGCCTGCCGTTGATGACCACGGCACATGAGCCGCAGATCCCGGCGCGGCAGCAAAAATCAAACTGCAGCGACGGGTCCTGCTCTTCCCTGATATTCGTCAGGGCAATAAAGAGCGTCATGCTATCCGTTTCTTCCAGGGCGAAGGTGTCTGTATGGGGTTGGGATTCCGGGTCCTGCGGGTTATAGCGGAAAATGTGAAATGTCAGTGGTCTGCCCATCTTATTCTCCTATGACTTCGCCGTCGCAGCTGATAATTTTGCACACGCCGTAGCCCCGTTCGCCGGGCGGCAGTTCAACCGTCTGGGTGCAGGGTTCGTAATTGAGGGTGGGGAGGTCGTCGCCTTCGTTCCATGTGGCCAGGGTCCGCTTCAGCCAGTCGCGGTCGTTCCTGGCCTCGTAGTCTTCTCTGGCGTGGCAGCCTCGGCTCTCGGTGCGTTCAAGCGCCGCGTAAGCCACGCACAGGGCCAGCCGCACCATGCCCTGGATTTTGAGAGCGAGGGTCAACTCAGGATTAACGCCGATGCCATTGGAGTGGAGTCCTACTTTTTTTGCCCGGGCGTAAATCTCCTGAAGATGGTCAACGGCCGCCTGCAGGTCCTTTTCATTTCGGAAGATCCCCACGTGGTCCATAAGCTCATCCTGCATGGCGTTGCGGACCTCAAATACGTTTTCATTTCCGTCCCTTCCGGAAATGAGCCTGTCGATCCGGTCCAGATCCTTGGCCACCCGGTCCCGAATCGAGGCGGTCTTGTACTGGACCTCGCAGCCTTGCAGGAATTCCGCGATCTTCTCGCCGACGATCTTTCCGGCCACGATGGTCTCGGCCAGGGAGTTTCCGCCAAGGCGGTTAAAGCCGTGGAGGTCCCAACAGGCCGCCTCCCCGGCGGAAAAAAGTCCCTTGAGCCCGTATGCGGCGCCGTCTTTGTTGGTTCTGACGCCGGCCATGGTGTAATGTTGCGCCGGGCGCACCGGGATGAGCTGGGTGATGGGATCGACGCCGAGGAAGTTGTTGCAGATTTCTTCCACCTCTCTCAGCTTGGTCTTGATGTGCTTTGCGCCCAAATGCCGGATATCCAACCAGAGGTGATCGCCATAATCGCTTTTTACCCCAAAACCTTTTTGAATATGGTGGGTCATCCAGCGGGATACCACGTCCCGGGAAGCAAGCTCCGCCTTTTCCGGTTCGTACTCGTTCATGAACCTGTGCTCGTTCACATCGAGAAGCGTACCCCCATCGCCCCGGCATCCCTCGGTTACCAGGATGTGGGTGGGAACGATGCCCGTGGGATGAAACTGGATGGCCTCCGGGTTGCCGATGGGAACGATGCCCGTATCCAGGGCGATGATGGCGCCGCCTCCTTCGTTGATCACCGCATTGGTGGTCTCCCGGTAGATCCTGCCATAGCCTCCCGTTGCAATGAGAGTTGCCTTCGCTAAATAGACCCTCAGGCTCCCTGTTTTCAGGCACCTTACCACCGCGCCCATGCAGGTCTCTCCGTCGTGAATAAGCGAAATGGCCTCGGTGCGATCGTGAACCGCGACCCCCAGCTCCACCACCTTGTTATCCATGGTGTACAGGAGCGTATGGCCTGTCCCGTCGGAGGTGTAGCAGGTCCGCCATTTGGCCGTTCCTCCAAAGGATCTGGCGGTTATCATGCCTTCTCTCTCTGAGGCTTCTACTTTTTCATATTGTTTTCCGCCCTTAAAATAGGTGGATTCCCCCGGTACGACCCTGTTCCATGGGATTCCCCAGAAGGCCATTTCCCTTACCGCCACAGGGGCTGTTTCCACGAACGTGCGCGCCACTTCTTGGTCGCACCCCCAGTCGGAGCCTTTGACCGTGTCGAGAAAATGGACGTCCGGGCAATCCCCGTCGCCCATGCAGCAGTTGCCCAGAGACGCTTGCATACCGCCCTGGGCGGCCGATGAGTGCGAGCGCCTGGGAGGCACGATGCTCAAACAGACGGTTTCAAACCCGGCGGCGGCGGCCTCCACGGCGACCCGCTCTCCGGCAAGGCCGGCGCCGATGCACAAGAGATCGGTGTATATGGTTTCCAATGCTTCTTCTCCTTCATTACTCGAAAAATTGGATCTGAGTTTGAAATGTACAATCAAACGCAGGTTCAAATCATTGATTTGTATTGCGGTTCAAACCCCTTTCCGTCATCCTCGCCACCCAGTCATCCCCGCCACCCAGTCATCCCCGCCACCCAGTCATCCCCGCGGAGGCGGGGATCCAGCCAAACGGAGGTCTGGATTCCCGCCAAATTCATGCGGGAATGACAGGTCACGTGTTGCATATGGAAGTACAAAAAAAACGCATTCGTTTGAAATCAACTTCAGTTTGATTCATAGATTGAAATCGAGTCCGCCTGAGGCGGGCATCCTGATGCCGGACGCCTGTCCCGCGGAGCGGGGCTCTGCGGGAGGAGTCTCACTCCACGGCCAGTGTCATGAACCGCACGAGAGTGAGCAACCCGATGAGGATAAAGATCCCCGTCAGGATATTTTCAAACTTTTTGAAGGGCTTCCGGGTTTTTTTACGGATAAACCCCCATTTTACTGCGATACGGTAAAACCCGATGCCCACGTGAAGTTCCACCATGGGGAGCAGTATCAGGTAGAAAACCAACCAGAACCCGCCCTGGATTCGCGCCGCGCTTTTCTGGGCCGTGATGGGCAGGTCCGTCAGGACGGTCCACATGTGGATGGCGCCCATGATGAGGATGATCATGGCGGTGAAGGCCTGGACCAACCACAGCCAGGTGTCCAGGTGGTGAAGCATCCGGCTGTGCTTCCAGATGACACGCTGCTGCTCCGCGCGAAAGGGGATCTTTCGCGCCGCAAGCACGAAGTGAAGCAGGAACGTGCAACCGATGAGGGGGCCGCCCACCTGGGCCATGTAAGAGGCTTCGAAAAACCAGGCAATGGCGTTCATGACATTCGCCCCCAGGTTGACGCTGGCGACCAGCACCATATGGCTCCACATGAAAAGAATGAGCGCTGCGCCGGTCAGCATCTGAAGCCAATCCAGATAGGCGGACGTCCTGCCGGGTGCGCTCACATAAATCGCGGTATCAATGGCCATGGATAATCCTCCCGAATCGAGGCCTCGGAAGGAGTGAAACTTGATTCAAAGGCCTCTTGTTGAAGATCGCAAGTGTTGACTTATTTCCATCTGGAAACGGCATCGTGCCCAAACTTCGTTTATTGCTGGGCGCTGACTTGTCGAAATTTCCAAATTTATTTGAAATAAAAGGCGGTTATTCCAGTTGGGGCGGAGCCCCCAACCAGCGGAATAGTCACATGCCTGCGGATGGGAATACTAATATCAGCGCCCTGGTCTTGTCAAGCACGAGCGGCTGCGCTGTACATTGAAAATTGAAGATTGAAAATTGAAAATTGAAGGGCGC
Organism: Deltaproteobacteria bacterium; assembly: GCA_019307165.1. Lineage (GTDB taxonomy): Bacteria > Desulfobacterota > DSM-4660 > Desulfatiglandales > Desulfatiglandaceae > JAFDKD01. The sequence goes on from JAFDKD010000189.1 coordinate 4,720, forward strand.
GGAGGGAAGGAAGACAGAAGGCAGAAGACAGTTGACAGAGGGCAAAAGTCGAAAGACGACCACATCAGAAGATATTGAATACCTGCCTTCCGAAGTCTCGCACGAAGGAATGTCGAACAAGGAATGTCGAATTATGAAGTCGTTCACCGGAGGCAGCTGCTATCAAGAGGCAGATGATTTGTCTCCCTGCATACCGTTTCCAAAAAAACGATGTCTTATGTTTTCCTTCGACATTCAATATTCCTTGTTCGTTATTCGATATTCGAATTAAAAGACCGGTTCCCGGTTGGTCTTTCTTTTAACCCTGAACCCTGAACCCTGAACCCTGAACCCTTACACCTTCCCATTTGCATTTACATCCACAATCCGATTATGCTGTGCCTGCAAAAACATAATATCGATTCCAAAACAGCCCGTCGAACGACGAAAAAGGAATGTCGAATATGGAAACTGAATTTATATTCCGCCCCATCGGGGTCCTCAATACGCCTTATCGGACCAAAAGCGGTGTTCCCATCCAGGGGGCATTCGACCCGCAATCGGAAGGGACGGCCGAAATCTTCAAGCCCTTTGAAGAGGGGCTTCGGGACCTGGAAGGCTTCTCCCATCTTATCCTTTTATATGTATTTGACCGATCCGAGGGATACGACCTGGTCTGCCGTCCCTATATGGAAGACCGACGTCACGGCGTGTTCGCCATGCGCGCGCCCAGACGCCCCAACCCCATCGGCTTTTCAGTGGTGCGGCTGAAAAGGCGGGAAGGCCGCATGCTGCATCTTGCGGAGCTGGACATGCTGGACGGGACGCCCCTGCTGGACATCAAACCCTTTGTTCCCAAGTTCGATCACCGTGCGGACACCAGAGTCGGATGGATGGAAAATACATTCAGGAACAAGAATCACAGAAAGGTTTCGGATGAACGGTTCTGAATCATCACGCGCCTCCAAGGAAAAAAGAGCGGGACCAAAAGGGCTCAAAAGGGCGTAATTCCTTGCTATACTTGAATAAACGGCGGTTTTTCAGGCGTTTTTTTTTCTTGACAGTGAAGGACAATTTGTCTATAGACCTCGTTCAACGGTCTGATGGCGGCGGCATGATCGCAAAGGCCGGCAAGGGCCGGCAAGGGCCGGCGACGCGCCCACGGGGGCGAGGGAATCGAGTGCCAACATAATGAATTATAAGGATATTCTTTCGGAAAATCGTTCGAATCTCGTGAAGAAGTGGATCGGGGCCGTCATCGACGCCTACCCCAAAGATTCCCGGCGGTTTTTTCACAAGGAAAAAAATCGATTTGCCAACCCCATCGGGCAGACCATCGCCGAGGAAGTGGAAAGACTCTTTGACGAGTTGATCGGGGGCGAAGACGATGAGAAGATCGCGTCCAGCCTCGATGCTATCTTGAGGATCCAGGCCATACAGGATTTCGCGCCTTCCAGGGCCATCTCCTTTGTTTTCAGCTTAAAGGGCCTGGTAAGGGACACGGTGAAGGGAAGCGCCGCCGGGGCATTTCGCGATCTTGACGAACGCATGGATAGACTGGCCCTTCAGGCCTTCGATGTTTATGCCGGGCGCCGCCGGAAGCTTTACGAACTCCGGGTCAACGAAGTAAAAATATATTAATGATAAGCATTAACTGAAGCGAGGTAGTCTTTTATGAACGTTTTACTGAGTATCATCGTTGCCGCCGTAGCAGTTGGTGTGATCGTTCTGATCCCCTGGATCGGTGTCGGGGCGCTGGATCTACGCCTGTTGTTCGGCGTCCTCATCCCCTATGCCGCCATGGCCACCTTTTTCGTGGGGCTCGTAGTAAAAGTGATCGGGTGGGCGCGATCGCCGGTTCCCTTTCGAATACCCACCACCGCAGGCCAGATGTGGTCGTTCCCGTGGATCAAACACGCCAGAATCGACAATCCCAAGGGCGGGGTCGGCGCCGTCATTCGAATGGCTTTCGAGGTGCTGACCTTCAGGTCTCTCTTTCGAAACACCCGGCTGGAGTATCGAAACACCGAGGACGGGCCCAAGATCGACTACGAATGGGAAAAATGGCTCTGGCTGGCGGCCCTGATCTTTCACTACTCCTTTCTGGTGATTTTCCTCCGGCACTTCCGGTTTTTCATGGAGCCGGTCCCCGGCTTCGTTCACCTGCTGGAGAGCCTGGACGGTTTCATGCAGATGGGGATCGTGCCCTTCAGCAGCCTTGGCGTACCGGGCGTATTTCTCACGGACATGCTGATCATGGTGGGCATTACCTATCTTTTCGTCAGGCGGCTTTACATTCCCCAGGCGCGGTATATTTCACTTCCGGCCGACTACTTCCCCCTGTTCCTGATTCTGGCCCTGGCCCAGTCCGGCATTCTGATGCGGTATCTCATCCGGGTGGATATCACCGCGGTAAAAGAGTTGGCCATCGGCCTGTTCAAGTTCAGCCCGGTGGTGCCCGCGGAAGGACAGATCGGGGTTATCTTCTATATCCATCTATTTATCATCAGCACGCTTATCGCCTATTTCCCCTTCAGCAAGCTGGTTCACATGGCGGGGGTCTTCCTGAGCCCCACACGGAATCTCGCCAACAACAACCGTTTCGTCCGACACGTCAATCCCTGGAATTACCCCGTGAAGTTTCATACCTACGCGGCATATGAAGATGATTTCAGGGACGCGATGATCGAGGCGGGGCTCCCGGTGGAGAAGGGTGCGGAATCCACGGCAGAAGAAGCAGAAAAGGAGTAGACATGGCCGATACCCCAAAACCCGAAGAAACTGCAAGGATAGATCACAGCCCTCCCTTTTTTGAAGGCTGGATGGACAAACCCCTCGATATCAAGAAAGGGGTCTACTGCTATGCCAGCAAGCCCAAGAACCTGGAAGCGGTGGGCATGCCTTTTCCCAAAGAGTGGAGCCCCACGGACGAGGACTGGCAGCTGCCGGAAAACTGGAAGGAGATTTTCCTGGAAGGATTCAGGGAACGGCTCGAAAAACATCGCACCTTGAAGCTGTTCATGGACATCTGCGTCAGGTGCGGGGCATGCGCCGATAAATGCCATTTTTTCATCGGGTCGGGCGATCCCAGGAATATGCCGGTCCTGAGGGCGGAGCTTCTCCGCTCGGTGTACCGAAGAAATTTCACGCTGGCCGGAAAAATTCTGGGCAAGATGGCGGGCGCCAGGGACCTCACCGAGGACGTGCTCAAAGACCTCTGGTACTACCTCTACCAGTGCACCGAATGCCGCCGCTGCTCCCTGTTCTGCCCCTACGGCATCGACCAGGCCGAGATCACCATCCTGGGGCGGGAACTGCTCAATCTGCTGGGCCTCAATATCGACTGGATCGCCGCGCCCGTGGCAAACTGCAACCGGACGGGCAACCATCTGGGGATCCAGCCCCACGCCTACAAGGACATGCTCGATTTCTTTACCGACGAGATCGAGGACGTTACCGGCATCCGGGTAAATCCCAGTTTCAACCGCAAGGGGGCCGAGATCCTCTTCGTCACCCCGTCGGGCGACGTGTTCGCGGACCCGGGCACCTACACGTGCATGGGCTATATGATGCTCTTCCACTACCTGGAATCCATGGGCCTGGACATCACCTGGAGCACCTACGCTTCGGAGGGAGGAAACTTCGGCTACTTCACCTCCCTGGAAATGGCCAAGCGGCTCAATGCCAAGATGTATGCCGAGGCCGAGCGCCTGGGCGTCAAATACATCATCGGCGGGGAGTGCGGGCACATGTGGCGGGTGCTGAACCAGTACATGGACACCTGGAACGGACCTCCCGACTTTCTGGAAGAGCCGGTATCTCCCATCACCGGGACCAAGTTCGAGAACGCCAAGACCACCAAGATGATCCATCTGGTGGATTTCACGGCGGACCTCATCCATAACAATAAACTGAAGCTGGACCCCAGCCGGAACGACCATCTGAAAGTCACGTGGCACGATTCCTGTAACACCGCCCGCGGCATGGGATATCTTGAAGAGCCCCGGTACGTGCTGAAGAGCGTGTGCAACAATTTCTATGAGATGCCGCCCAACACCATCCGCGAACAGACCTTCTGCTGCGGCAGCGGTTCGGGCCTCAATGCCGGTGAAAACATGGAGATACGGATGCGGGGGGGGCTTCCCAGGGCCAACGCGGTCAAGCACGTTCACGATAAACACGATGTGAACATGCTCGCCTGCATCTGCGCCATCGACCGGGCCGTCCTGACGTCCTTAATGGAATACTGGGTGCCCGAGGTAGGCGTCACCGGGCTCCATGAGATGGTCGCCAACGCCCTGGTATTCGACGGGGAAAAGGAGAGAACCACCGATCTGCGCAGTGAACCCCTCGCAGGAATGGAGGAACAAGAGGATGTATGATGGAGGCAAAATCATCGTTGGGCTCATCATCGGCATCGGCCTGTTGCTGTCCCCATTTATCTACAACGCAGGAAAGGCGGCCAAGGCCCCTAACCCGGTGCTGACCGAAAAGGCCAAAGAGGCCAAGGAGTGCGTGGAGTCCAAGACCTACATGAGGTCCTGGCACATGCAGCTGCTGGACGACTGGCGGAATACCGTGGTGCGCGACGGCAAGCGGTTTTACCGGCCCAAGAAAAAAATGCAGAACATGCGGCTCGATCAGCAGCTGCTGGACCAGTGGCGCCACGCGGTGAGTGACGGCACCCGGAGCTTCACCCCGAGCGAAGACAAGGTCTATTACAAGAGCTTGCAGGTGACCTGCATGGACTGCCATTCCAACAAGAAAGACTTTTGCGACCAGTGCCACAACTATATGGGGGTGGATCCCTATTGCTGGGAATGCCATATCGAACCGAAGGAGGAGAAGTGATGGGCTTGGACAGAAGAGAATTTCTAAAAGTCGCCGGTCTCTCCGCCGTCGTCGGGCTTGGTGGCAAAACCGCATTCGAACTGCTGGCGCCGGGGGCTGTCGAGGCGCGATCTCTTCCAAAGGCAGAGGGGATCAGGTGGGCGATGGTCATCGATTCCAGAAACATGGACGAAGCCATCATGGACAAGTGCATCGAAGCGTGCCACAAAGAGCACAATGTCCCCAATTTCGGGCCGGTGAAAGAAGCGATTTTCTGGATCTGGAAAGAGGAATACGAGCATACATTCCCGGATCAGCCGAATCCGTATATCAGGGATGAGGTCAAGCACCGGGACTTCCTGCTGTTGTGCAATCACTGCACCAATCCGCCGTGCGTCAGGGTATGCCCCACCAAAGCCACGTTCAAGCGGGACGACGGGATCGTTATGATGGACCAGCACCGGTGCATCGGGTGCCGGTTCTGCATGGCCGGCTGCCCCTTCGGGGTACGGAGCTTTAACTGGGGCGATCCGCGCAAGGCCCCCAAAGAGTTGAATCCCGATTTTCCGGCCAACCCCGACTATCCCACGCGGTCCAAGGGCGTAGTTGAAAAATGCACCTTTTGCGCGGAGCTTCTGGCCCAGGGCAAGTTGCCGTCCTGTGTGGAGGCGGGAAATGAAATGAAAGAGGGCGTCATGGTCTTTGGGGACCTCAACGATCCTGAATCAGAGGTAAGAGCCGTCCTTCGGGAGCATTACACGATCCGACGGAAGCCCCAACTGGGCACGGAACCGAACCTATTTTTTATTGTGTGAGGGTATTATGCTGGATAGAGCATTACAGGGAGGTCAGAAATACTGGAGTTGGCTCATTTTCCTGCTCGTCCTGATGGGAATTGGTTTTGCGTGCTACCTGTACCAGTTCCAGGAAGGCTTGAAAGTCACGGGCATGGGCAGGGATGTGTCCTGGGGCTTCTACATCGCCCAGTTTACCTATCTGGTCGGCGTAGCCGCATCCGGCGTCATGGTGGTCCTGCCTTATTATATACACGACTATAAGGCGTTCGGCCGCATCACCATCCTGGGAGAGTTCCTGGCGATTGCGGCGGTGATCATGTGTCTGCTGTTCATATTCGTGGACCTCGGCTATCCGCTGCGTATCCTGAACGTGATCATGTACCCCACGCCCAATTCCATCCTGTTCTGGGACATGATCGTGCTGCAAGTTTATCTCTTCCTGAACATCCTGGTGGGCTGGAACGTGCTGGCCGCTGAGCGAAAGGGGATCAAATACGGCAAGCTGGTGAAGACCCTGGTCTACATCTCCATCCCCTGGGCCTTCAGCATCCACACCGTAACGGCGTTTCTGTACGCCGGTCTGCCCGGAAGGCACTACTGGCTGACCGCCATCATGGCGGCGCGCTTTCTCTCTTCGGCCTTTGCCGCGGGTCCGGCCATCCTGATTCTTGTGTGCCTGGTCGTCAGAAAATTCACTAAATTCGATCCCGGAGAGCAGCAGCTCAGGACACTGGGCGGCATCGTGGCCTATGCCATGATCATCAATGTATTCTTTTTCCTGCTCGAGGTGTTTACGGCCTTTTACAGCCAGATTCCGGGGCACATGCACTCTCTGGAATTCCTTTTCTCGGGCCTGGACGGATACGGCTACATGGCGCCCTGGATGTGGACGGCCACGGGATTTGCCTTGATCGCCCTCGTGCTGCTGATCATCCCTGCAACCCGGCGAAACCTGGATACGCTGGCGGTCGCCTGCGGCGCGGTCATCATCGCTACCTGGATCGACAAGGGGCTGGGCCTGCTGATCGGAGGTTTTACCCCCAATCCGTTCGGGCGGGTGACCACGTACTGGCCCACCGCCCCCGAGGTTTTTATTACCATCGGCGTGTGGGCAACGGGTTTCTTCGTATTGACGGTGCTCTTTAAAATGGCCGTTTCAGTCAAGGAAGAAGTGGGCGCCTAGTAATGTCCAACCAGAAATGGCTCTTTTTCCGATCATTTTTTCGGTATGA
>JAFDKD010000190.1 GCA_019307165.1 Deltaproteobacteria bacterium
TGGAAGTTCAAATGCATCATTAAATATTCCGGTATATAGCTGTGTTCCGTCATCCTCTGAAGCAGACTACGCCGGGTCCCCAATCCGAATTCTCTATGTTTTCCTTAGCGTGGAAAACTGCGCCACTGCATCCAGCAGTCCGTCTTGTGTACCGCTTTCCCGGATGGAGAGCCGCAGGACGCTCACCAGGTGGTGCGGCGATTCAACGGCGTGGAGATAGGTCACCAGTTCCTTCAGGGTCACCCCCGCCAGTTTCATTTCCACCTGGGATTCCTGGTACGGCCCCGTGCCGGTCGTGATGGACGGCTTCATGTAGGCGATGCGGTCTTTAACCCCGGTTTCCCTCGCCGCCGATTCCAGAAAGGAAAACAGGGTGAACGTCGCGGCCCGCCGTTTCAGGCGTTCCCGTACGTCATTCGAGCTTCCGTCCATGGCCCGATGTTCCGCGCTCAGGGCCACGATCTCCATGAGGGCCCGTTCTTTTTGCCGTATGCCCCGCTGAAGGGCATCGCGCTTATCAAGGAAGGGAAGGACCGCGAAATAGACGATCGAAATCGCGAGCAGCAACGCCGCGGCCGAGCCCACCATTATTTTTTCGCGCCTGGAAAGGGTCATGGCAGTTACGAGTACTTTCAAACAGAGAAGTGAGTGAGTCTCCTCCCGCAGAGCCCCGCTCCGCGGGATAAACGTCCGGCATCAGGATGCCCCCTCGAAGGGGGCTCGGATTTCAACCTATGAATCAAACTGAAGTCGAATACAACCAAGGATCTTGCCGCCGGCCCGGTCCAGGTTGGCCGAGCTTATGGCGGCCGAACGAAAATACCCTGAACCCGCCAGCCGGTCCTTTACTGCCTCGACCGTGTTGAATGTATCGGTTTCCCCGCTGATTCGGAGGCTTTCCCGGTCCATGATCAGGCGGGACAGGCTGACATCCAGAGATCCCGGTATTTCCTCGGACATGGCCTTCAACAGGTCCAGGGCCCTGAAATCCCTCAAGCCTTCATCGCCGGTCGGCGAAATGGAACGCGCCAGTTCCTTCACCCTGATTTTCATTTGATGGACCGGGTCCACGATTCTTGTGACCTCAGGAAAGGTTTCACGAAAGACCTGGGAAATTCGGTGATCCAGCGCCTCGTAACGGGCTTTCAGGAGATGGAAGTCCAGCCCCAGATTCACGGCCAGGAGCGACAGGGCGAGAATGACGAAAACGGCCGCGGCCCGCGCTTCTTTTCCAAAACCCAGCAGGGGCGATTTTCGGGCGAATTCTTCTCTCCGCAGGTTGAACCCGCCGGCCGATTTCGGCCTCCGCAGGGCGAGCGCCAGGGCCTGGGTCATGGCCCCCGGGTCCCAGTCTTCGGCTGCGGTCCGATCGATTCGGATCCCGGCATCTTCCCGCAGCCGAACCGTTTCGGTCGGAATTCCGAGCAGCCGGGACAGATGATCCGGACCGGCCGGTGAGCCCAGGTTTTCTCCGGCCACATAGACCTTCTCCGGCCGCACCGGCATTCGTTCCCTGCCCCCGAAGGCCCGCAGGGTGTATTGCACCTCCGCGCAAAGGGCTTGGAGAGCCGGACCCGGATCGGGCGCGTCTTTCCGGGGAAAGGACGGGGCCTCCACGGCCAGGGGCCGTATCAGGAGAATGTCGCGGCGGCTGTACAGGATCACGACGGGTTTTCCCGGTCCCGTATCCAGCAGGACGCCCTGTTCCGGGGCGTCTTCCAATTCCATGAGCCGCAGGACCAGGGCCACGCCCCGTATGTCCAGGACGGACGGGTCGATGCCCGCGTTTTCCAGAAGAGCGAGGTATTCGGACACCCGGGACCGGCTGACGGCGGCGGCCAGAACATGCCCTTCTCCGGCCGCGCCCCCGTAGTCCACCAGCATCTCTTCAATGGAAAAGGGGAGCATGGGCTCCATTTCAAAGGCCAGCGCCTGCCTGATCCGCCGACTGTCTTTAAACGGCAGCGGAATCCGACGGAAAGCGGCCCAATCCGCCGGCAGGGAGGCAACGCACCCGTCCGCCCTGAGATTCATGCGGGCCGAGAGACGCTGCAGGGCCCCGGCGATACCGTCAGGTGCATTCGCAGGGACCCGGGCGCACGCCAGAATCCGCCGTCTCCGGAATCCCGTTTCCAAAAGGACCGCCGCAATGGCGGAATCTCCGATATCCAAGCCTAGAATGGTGTGCGGCATCGCCTTAGTTCCGTTTCCACGACAGCACGCGAATCGTTCCCCCGCCCCGCTCCACCACGGCCGTGACGCGGCTTTGGAGGCGGTCCATATGGGTTTGGGACACGATCTGGAAATAGGTGCCGGCGGTACATATCAATTCGGGCGCAATAAAAATGTCACCCAGCCCCGGTACGTCCTGATACCATGCGGGGTCTTCGAGCGTTTCCTCCCCCCGACGTCGATAAGCGACCAGGCGCTCGGCCCCGGAGCGGCCCATATCGTCCGAAAGCGCCATGAGCACCGGCATGTCGGCGGTGTTGATGTTGATCCGGCCGTCGCCGTGCACCGTCAGGTAGCGGGAGATGCCCGGCCTGTCGGAATCGCCGTAAAAGAGGTCACGTGTCATTCCCCGTATCAAAAGAAGTTCCTCGATGACGGCCAGGGGGCCGTTTCGGCAGTTGTAGGGCGTTTTCAGAGACAGATAATAACCGTCTTCCGCGCCGAAGCGGGTAATGTCCTGGTCCGGGTCGAGCCAGTCTTTGACGGCATCGACGATATTGTCCACCGTTTCCGGGTCCAGGCCGAAGGCTTCCTGGCTCAAGAGGCGGCTCAGCACGGCCTTCCGCATGGGATCGAACCGACCCTCATCGTCCACCAGCCGGTTGATCTGGATTCTGCCGGAGAGGTCCATAATTTTCAGTTCGCACCGGGTGCTCGGAAAAAATTCACCGAGGGCGGTGGAAAGTCCCTTTTCGTCCGCCCATGTCTCTTGATCGGAGTCCCACCCGGTGGAACGGCCGTCTTCAAAAAGGACCGCCAGGGCCAGATTGACCCCCGATTTGGCTGCAAGCCCCAGTGACACACTGTCCCGCAGGTTGGCGGCGCCGTGGAGATGGGACCTCACCGCGGAGTTGAGGTGGAGCGTCACCGCAGTAATGATCGCCACCACAAGGAGTGTTATGACCAGGGCAAAGCCGCTAGTTGGTTTCAGTCGCTTTTCCATGGACGCTCGCCGCCACCGGAAGAACGACGCTGCTTTTGAATCGAAAGGGGGCCTCCGGCGACAATGGATTGATGAAATCGAGTTCGGCGGTGACCATGACGGGCAATCCGCCGCCGAAATGATCGTTTTCCGAGTCCCATCGATCCCATTCGCGCCCCTCGCGGTCCACGTAGACGAACCGGGCGCCGGACAGGCCTTCGCAAAGAACGTAGGAAACCGATCCCGCCGCCGGTCCCTGCCCGTAAATGGGACTGTCGGCGCGTAAAAAAACCAGCCCGGGGCCCTGCTCGCTCCGGACGATGTCGTATGCTACCGCCGCGGCCGGCGCGCTTATCCCTTGGGAGGAAAATCCCAGATGCGCCAGGGTCGGGAACGCGAGACTGACGGCGGGCATTCCCTCGATGTCTTTCCTTTCTCCACGAAACGCGATCGGGGCGGCGTGTCCGGCCGCATTCTCCGGGGGCGGCGCCCCGTGGGAAAGCGAGACCGATTCCAGGTCTTCGATAATTCGGGCCATGGCGATTCGGGCCATGGCGTAAATGCCGGCCTGGGATTCGGTTTCCCTCGCCACATGAAAGGTCCCCGTATACGCGGCATACACCATGGAAAGAACGACGGCCATGAGCGACATGGCGATCAGCATCTCGAGAAGCGTAAAGCCCGGCGCGTTTTCAGGGCCCCGCCCGCGCGACGGGTCTTTTCGGCGTCGTCGATGGATGCGTAAGATCGACATTACGGCCGGCGGGGCGAAAACGGGACCAGGCGGACGGCATACGCATACCGGTCGCCCCTGCCCCACGTGATGGTCAAGTCGACCCGCCTCAGGTGGTCCGATACCCCCTTCATGCCAAGCAGGACAGGGTCGGTCACTTCCAGGCGCCAGGCATATCCCGGGAAGGCCTCCCCGAAATCGCCATCCCTGCTGCGCAGATCCAGCGGATTCAGCGTTTCGATTTCAGCGGCCCTGTGCTGAGCCAGCAGGGCGGCCGTGGTGCTGAATTTCGCGTCCCCGGAAAATGACACGCTCTGGGACTGAGAGCCGAGTACGGCTGCCATGGCCGTGGCAATGACGGCAATGGCGATCATCAGTTCGAGCAGCGTGGTCCCCCTCACGGCGGCGGGCGGGCCCGCCGGGAATCCGGCGCCCAGGCTCGGCTTTTTCAACGTTGATAGCATGAAAGATGCTCTGTATTTTGTATGTCAGCGCCGCCTCTGGCCTGGAGGGCGGCCAGTCTGATCAATCGGGAAACTTAACCAAGACGGCAGTAACCGCAGGGACTATAAAGTCCCCCTTTTACAAAGGGGGGAGCGTGCAAAAACCCCATCGGATACGTTGGTGTTTCTAAGACCATGGCCGTCGGTTTTCATGAAGTTTAATATGAGCAATCAACAGGCTGCGGCTCAAAAAGCTGAAATTGATTAAATTTATCTCGCAAACGATACATATCCCTCCAAGATACCGATCTTTTCGAGGAACGGGGTCAGGACCAGCGTGTAAACCTCTCCCCGGTCAGAGCCCACGTGGATGACGGCGGGTTGTACGTACCCCTTCGGGTCGATGTGGATGACGGATTCACCCCCCGCCGTCTTTTCGCCACCGACGCAATGAACGTCCAGGATATGGATTCCCTCCGGGAGCCGCGCCGCGTTCCGCTCCGGCGCCTCGTCTCGATCCATGAGTTCCGAGTCGTACCAGACCCGATTCGATGTCATATCCAAGTGCAGGCGGTAGACCACGCGTTCTCGAACGGCCTCGTTTTTCAGGACTTTGATGGTGGCCACCAGCTTGCGGACGCTTGTTTTGAGGTCGTCGGTGAACAAGGCCGCATTGAAACGGGGGACCGCAAGGACCACCATCAGCCCCGCCAGAACCAGGACCACACACAGTTCAATAAACGTGTAGCCGGATGGAGATCTCATTCGAATTCCCAGTTACGGATATCGCGGTTTTTGCCCTCCCCTTCCGGCTGCCCGTCGGAGCCGTAGGAGACAAGGTCGAAATCGCCGTGAATTCCCGGCGAAAGATAAATATAGGGGTTTCGCCACGGGTCTTTGGGAATTTTTCCTTTTTCAAGATAGCCTCCCTGTCGCCATGCCCGCGGCAACTCACCTACGGTGGGAGGCTCCACCAGGGCTTCGAGCCCCTGCTCGGTGGAAGGATAAGTGCCGTTGTCCAGTTTGTACAGTTTGAGGGCGGTCTCGAGGCTTTCCATTTGAATTCGGGCCTTTGTCTGCTTGGCTTCCTCGGGCCGCCCCATGATTCTGGGGACGATCAAGCCGGCCAGGACGCCAAGGATGACGATGACCACCATCAGTTCGATCAAAGTAAAACCGCGGGCGGAGGCCGGCTGAAAAGTTTTAATTGAGGCGTTATCCTCATCTCTCGGCACTGCGGCGCTAATGAGTGGCGCAGGGCTCAGGGCACAAGGCACAGGGCTGATCGATTGGTCTGATTTGAAGAAAGTTCTTAAACGCATTCCGCAGTACCTCGAAGAAAAGGGCGTTCAAGCCATTTTATCTTATCAGCTGGTTCATTTCAAACAGGGGAAGCAAAATAGATACCACAATAAACCCCACGGCCAGCCCCATGGCAAGTATCATAACCGGCTCCAGCATGGCGGTCAGGGCCGTGATTCGCGTCTCCACCTCCGTTTCGGTGATATCGGCCATCTTGTTGAGCATCCCATCCAGGTCCCCGCTTCGTTCGCCCACGGAAATCATCTGAACGGCGATGGGAGGGAACCACCGGCTCCCGGCCAACTGGGATGCGAGATCCCTACCGGCCTGAATTTCGTCCGCGGCCGCGTCGATGGCCTCGGCGAAAAGAGCGTTGTTGACCACGTTTCGCACGATTCCCAGGGCCTGGGGCAGCGATACGCCGCCATGAAGGAGGCCGGCCAGGGTCCTCCCGAAACGCGCCAGGGCCAGTTTTCGATTGATGGGGCCCGCCACGGGGAGGGTGAGCATCAGTTTATCCAGGGAACGGGCCCCGTTCGGCGATTTCCGCACCCTCCGCCACAGCAGCGCGCCAAAAGGGACCGCCAGGACAAACGCCCACCAGAACGACCTGAAAAACGCGGCAGCGCCCATGAGCATGCGGGTCGGGAGAGGGAGGACCTGATCCATCTCCGTGAATATCCGGGTAATGTCGGGTACGATGTACGCCATCAGGAAAATGAGAATCAGGGAACCGATGACGAGCATGAAGACCGGATAGGCCAGGGCCGCCCGAACCTTTCCCCGAAGCGCTTCCGCCTGCTCGCTGAAGTCCGCGAGGCGCTCAAGCACGGCCTCGAGGGACCCGGAAGCCTCTCCGGCCCGGACCATGTTCACATACACGCTGGAAAAGACCTCCGGATGCCGGGAAAACGCATGGGCCAGACTGTTGCCTTCCGTCACCCCGTCCTTTACCTGGGCCATAATTTTTTTGAGATGGGGATTGGCAGCCTGCGAGATGATCGCGTCAAGGACCTCCACCAGAGGAATTCCGGCGGCAAGGAGGGTCGCCAGTTGACGGGTCAGGACGGCGATCTCTCCGGTCTTGATGCGACTGCCCACACGGAAAAAGCCTGAAGGTGCGGCCGGCCGGCTCAGGGTCTGAGACGCGGTCGGGTTGACCGTGGTCGGAAAAAAGCCCTCGCCCCTCAGCTTTTGACGCGCAACCGCGGGGCTGTCGGCATCGACGATGCCTTGAACCCGCTTTCCGGCCTTGTCCAGGGCCGTATATTCATAGACCGGCATAATGGCGCCCGTTGACAATTCCGGCGATGTCCGTCATGCTGCGCGCGTGGTATTGGGCTTCCAGGGTTTCATCTTTGTAAGCGATGAAGGGCACCCGAGCGGCCCGGGCGGTTTCGCCGTCTATGGGGGAGTCCCCGATATAGACTGCCGCTTCCGGCGGTAACTGAAAGAAATCGAGGATTTTTAAA
>JAFDKD010000909.1 GCA_019307165.1 Deltaproteobacteria bacterium
GGGGGTATTTTCGTCTATCGGTATCTCCAGATAGACGAAAAATAGGTCATCCTCTGTGCCTCAGTGGTGAATATATGAATGGCATTACGAGACATTTTTGTAAGCCTTTATTTCATCATTCCTTGTTCGATACTGGATATTCGATATTCTCTTTCAAGCCGGCCGATCAACTTCCTACGGAGACCTTGATTCCTTCCCCTTCAATTATTTCTTTCAGATAGGCGATGTGCTCGTCAGAGGGTGTTTTTCCTTGGGGAAAAGGGTAGGGGCGTCCCAACTGTTCGCTTTTGGAAACACCCCCTTCGTGGTAGGGGAGAAGGGATATTTTCTCGGCCCCCACCTTTATTGCGAGGGCCGTTATTTCAGCGATATGTTCGGGGTCGTCGTTAAAACCGGCGATAAGCGGCATGCGAAGCCATATGCGCTTGCCCAGGCCGGCGGCCCGGTCGATATTTTCGAGGATCAGTTCATTGCCCACGCCGGTCGCCTGCTTGTGCACATGGGTGTCTAGGTGTTTGATGTCCCAAAGGATCAGGTCCACATAGGGCAGCACGCGCTCCATATCTTCCCACGCAACGCTGCCTGTCGTATCCAACGTGGTATGTAGGCCTTTTTGCCTGGATATTTTCAGCAGGCGCCGCACGAAGTCGGGCTGAGACAATGCTTCGCCGCCCGACACGGTGATGCCGCCACCCGAATTTCGGTAAAAGGCATCGTCCCTCAGGACTTCATCGAGGACCTCGTCCACGTCCATGTGGGCGCCGCAGGCGTTTAAAGAACCGTAGATGCAGGCATCGACACAAAGCAGGCATTGATCGCATCGCTCCCAGTCGATTTTTCGTCCCTTCTTGGCGGTCAGCGTGACAGCCCCCAGGGGGCACACTTCCACACAGGCCCCGCATCCCTTGCAGTTGATATCCCTGACGATCAGATCGGGGGTAAAACGCTGGGATTCCGGATTGGAGCACCAGAGGCAGTTCAGGGGGCAGCCTTTCATGAAGACGGTGGTCCGGATGCCCGGGCCGTCGTGGATGCTGAACCGCTGAATGTTGAATACCAGCCCTTTTTTTTCGTTTTTCGGTTCGTCTGAAAGACTCATATGAAACTTCGCATGGTTCAAGGTTGCGGGTTGCGTTTCCCTCTCCCCCTTTGTAAAGGGGGGTCGGGGGGGATTTGTACCCGCCTGAAAATCCCCCTAAATCTTCGCCTAAAAACGGTGGGCTAACCGATCCGCCCCCCCTGTCGTCCCCGCATGAATTTGGCGGGGACCCAGCGAAATGGAGGTCTGGATTCCCGTCAAAATCATGCGGGAATGACATTTGAAATGAGGTTACTCTTGATTCCCCGCCGGCCTTGGGCGGGGCCGCCCTCCAGGCCAGAGGCGGCGCTCATACATAAACCCGCGTTCGCCGTTCAGTCAGGTTTTGTCCAGGGCCGTCATCGAATGAACATCATTTGTTCCATCTGCAAAACCCCCGTGCAGCGGGGGTCAGAGTTTTCTGACTATGCCGTTATCCGCTCTTTTTCCGCCCTGTCCCAAGAGCCAAGGGGCTGTAAGTCGGGAATGACGGGGAGCCCGGAGAGGGCGTCCGGCGACGATGCATCGCGGGTGACCACAACGTCCACCAGGGCAGGCGCATGGTCGAATGCCCTTCGGTAAGCGTCTGTCAGGTCCGCGGGGTCTTCCACCCGCTCGGCGTGAAGTCCCAGGGCGCGGGCCATGGCCGCATGATCGCAGCCGGGAAGTTCCGTGCCCACGATTCGGCTGTCGTATGTTTCAATCTGATCGTTTCGCTCGATGCTCCACGCGGCATTGTTGGCCACAACAAATACCACTCGTGCATTGTGGCGTTTGGCCGTGTCCAAATCCATGGCATTTAGCCCGAAGGCCCCGTCCCCCGTAACAACGACCACCTGTTTTTCCGGATGGGCCAGCGCTCGCCCAGGAGTCGGTACGGGTGCATGGCGCCGTCCGCGCCGGATTTCGCGTCTTTCAGCTCGCCCTGGAGCCTTTCACGACGCTCCATGTCATAGTTCCTGATGCGCTCCACCCATGCCGTATCCGTGGCAGGCGGGCGATTCGATGACGCCTGCAGCATGGCATCCAGCACCAGGGGGACGGCGCCGCATATCTCCAGGTCCCCTCGTCGGTTCCCCCGCAACTCCGACGGGACTTCGCCGATACGCATGAACGCGGCATTGGGGAAAACGGCGGGCGATCCGTATCCCAGTTGAAAATCCAGGCTCCGGCCTATTGTCAGCACCAGTTCGGTCTCGGTCATGGCTAAGCCCCTGGCGGCGGGGCAGTTGGCCGGATGGTCATCCGAAATAACGCCCCTGCTTTCCGCCGTGTCCAGGTAAACGCACCCGACCGCATCGAGCAGCCGGGCCAATTCTTCGCCGGCGCCCCGGGCCCCTCTTCCGGAGATGATGACCGGCCGCCGCGATGACCACAGGATATCGACCGCTTTTTGGATGATTTCTTGCGCGGGCAGGGAAGAAAAGCCCTCCCGGACAGCGAATCTTTCATGTTCCACCAGTTGGGGGGGAAGTTCCTCCCTCAGCAGGTCCGTGGGAAATTCGATGAATGCCGGGCCGGGCTCATTGCCCTGTCCCGCGGCGCAGGCGAAGGCCTCGTCCAGTTCCCGGAGGACATGGGCCGCATATGTCACGGTGCGTGCGTACCGGGTGATGGGTCGGGCGATCTCTGCCTGAGGGAGTTCCTGAAGCGCCCCCCGGTATTGCTGGGGTCTCGGTGGGACGCCCGATATCACAACCACGGGCACACGCGATACATAGGCGTTTGCCATGCCTGTCACCGCGTTGGTCATGCCCGGGCCGGCGGTTACCATGGCGACACCGACCGAATGGGTCAATTCCGCATGGGCGTGGGCCATGTGCACGGCGGCCCGTTCATCCCGCACATCGACAATTTGGATCCCCAGCGCAGCCGCATAATCCCAAATGGGGAGGATGTGCCCTCCGCAGAGTGCGAAGATTTGCGTCACGCCCCGTTCCCTGAGAAATTTTGCAATTAAAAAGGCGATTTCACGGTTTTCGAGTGTCTGGATTTCGATTTCATTCACGCCATCGGATACCCTCATACTGGTCAGTTCCCGAGAGTCTTTCGGCATATACTAAGCTCCTTTTTATTCCATCTGTAAAACCTGGACCTCTGGGCCAAGTTAGAGTTATCTGGCTGTGCCGTCCCGGAAATGCGAACCATGCTTAGCAAGGTTGAGGTCTAGGTTGAAGCTGAGAGAAAGAGGAAAAAAGGATTCAATTTGTTTCTCAACCTTAACCTCAGCCTATCTATCCAGCCCCTATGGGGACGGCTTTAAAGCCCGGCCTGCCGCGGCGTAGTCCTATAGGCGGACCGGGTCCTATGGGCCCGGATTCTTTACCTCATCGGAAAACGCTACTGTTCACCCTTAAACCCTCGGCCCCTTGGCCCCTTTTTCTTTCGTGCTGTTCATAGTGAAAAAAACAAGACGAATTAAATTCCGCCATCAGTCTAAGCCAGGTTCTGCTCGGTTCTGGCAATAATATGATCCTGCAATCCTTTGGAGAGATCGACAAAATATGCGCTGAACCCGGCGACCCTGACAATCAGATCGGAATATTGATCCGGATTCTCCTGCGCACTGACCAGGGTTTCCTTGTCAACGATGTTGAGTTGGATGTGTGGGATATCCAGGTCCTTCCAGGTCTTGAGATAGCCCATGAAGGCAGGCTTCATATCTTCTTCAAGAAATTTTGGCGAAAACTTTTGATTGAGCAGATGGTTGTACGTTTCGATGGATTTGATATTGGCACAGGATTTGAGAACTGCCGTGGGTCCATTCTTGTC
>JAFDKD010000910.1 GCA_019307165.1 Deltaproteobacteria bacterium
ACTTTTTTTGTGATAGGGTAAGATCAATACTGGGCGTATGGGCCTTAGGAAGAAAAACCCTTGAAGTCTGTTGGTTTCGTGGGGGCGACCAACAAGCTCGTATACCGAATGAAGGAGACGGGTTGAACTTGCGACAATTTTCCGACATAACTTACGACAATCTCACGACACAATTCGCGACATTCAGTTGTTGTCTTTTTTCCGAAAAGAGAACACCAGGAATGTAATCCCATGCCGAAAAAGAAAACACGACTGGATCGGTTTTCCGATCTGACCTGGAACGATATCGAAGAATGGGCCGGCGGGAAAATCGTCGCCCGGGGAAGAAGTTACCAGCAGCAGGGGCGGGTGTCGGACCTATCCGTTACGGAAGACGATGCCCTGATTGCCTGGGTAGACGGTACGGAGCGCTATGCCACCAGAGTGGTCATGGATGAAGACGGCCTGCCGGGTTCGACCTGCACCTGCCCTTACGAATTGGACTGCAAGCACGGGGTGGCCGTGGTGATCGAGTACCTGAAACGGGTCGAGAACAACCAGCGCGTTCCCAAAGCAAAGCAGGATGACGATCGCCTGGAACTATTGGAAGATGACGCCTGGGGTGATGAACCGAATGATGATGAAAACGCCATGTCCGAGGATATACGACAGGATATCGATAGTTTTCTGAAGGGCAAGACCAAAGGACAGCTCATGGAACTGATCCATGATCTTTCAGGACAGTACCCGGAAATGGCAAGGGATCTATCCGACCGCAAACAGTTGATCTCCGGCAACACCAAAACGCTGGTGACCCGCCTGCGTAGAGAGATCAGGGATATCGGCGATGAGCCCGGCTGGCAGAACTACTGGCAGAATGAGGGTTTCACGCCGGACTATTCCGGGATTCGCAAGAAGCTTGAAACGTTGCTCAAGACGGGATATGCCGATGAGGTGTTGGCTTTAGGCGAGGAACTGATAAGAAACGGTACCCGCCAAGTGGAGGAGAGCCACGACGAGGGCGAAACCGCCATGGAGATTGCCGGCTGTATGCCGGTGATCGTCGGGGCATTGGAGCAGTCTTCCCTTGATGCCTCCGACAAGCTTATCTGGGCGCTGGATGCCTTGCTCGAGGATCAGTTCGAGGTGTGCGAGGCCTTTGCGGAATACCTTCACCGGCGCCACCCCAAAACAGCCTGGCACGAGCTTGCAGACCTGCTGCTGGCGCGTTTGAACGGGCTTAAAGGTACCAAGGGCACCGATGATTTAAGCCGCGACTACGAACGTGACCGGCTCAGTGACTGGGCCATCCATGCCTTAGAGCGATCCGGACGGGAGCAGGAGATTATTCCATTATGTGAAACTGAGGCTGCAAAGACCGGAAGTTACGATCGCCTGCTGCGGCTTTTAATGGATGCCAGGCGGTATGCCGAGGCCGAAAGTTGGATTTTCAAGGGCATCAATGCCACCGAGGGAAAATGGCCCGGAATTGCCTCCGGTTTGCGCCATAAGCTGAGGGAGATTCGCACCCGTCAGAAGAACTGGCCGGTAGTGGCGGCCATGCAGGTTGAAACGTTCGTGCGCCGGCCTTCTCCACAGGCCTTTACGGACTGCAAGAAAGCTTCCGGCAGGGTCAAGGCCTGGACCAAGCTTCGCGAACATCTGTTGCACTACCTCGAAAAAGGTGAGCTGCCCTGGAAGCAGAAGGGCTGGCCCCTTCCGGAGTCCGGCCTGGACCGGCCTGATGCGGATCAGCGTAATCGATTTCCCATGATCGATGATTTGATTGACATCGCTATCCTTGAGAAAAAACCCGACCAGGTGCTGAGATGGTACGATCAGCGTCCTAAAGGCCGTTTTGGGTGGTACGGGGTTGACGAAGACGCCATCGCCACTGCCGTTCAAGCCCATGCGCCGGATCGGGCGGTGGCCATCTGGAAAAACAAGGCGGAACGACTGATTGCGCAGGTCAAGCCCAGCGCATACCAGGGGGCGGCCAAGTATCTGAGAAAAGCTGCTAAGGTTATGAATCAGGCAAAAAAACAAACGGAATGGGAGCGATATTTACAGGGACTGAGGGAAAAACATGTCCGTAAACGACGTCTTATGGAAATTCTGGATGGCCTGGACGGAAAACCGAT
>JAFDKD010000911.1 GCA_019307165.1 Deltaproteobacteria bacterium
GGAGAAATAAACCCCTCACTGATGAAAAGGGTCGATTCAAGCCCCTTTGACCGGCGTATCGCCAGGATCTTCTGATTGTCCGATTTAATTCGTTTCACGGCCTTCGGGGGAGGGGAGACATAACGCTCCGGAAGGCCGTCGATGCGCTGAACCTTCCAGGGATAAGCCATGACAAGGATGTTCCTGCCCGCTTCTTTTTTGGAGGTCACCGCCTTGACGGCAAGGTCCGTTTTCTGACCCCGCGGCACCCCGACCGCAAAGTATCCAGCGGCGCTCACGGGGACTTCCTTTTTGTTTATAAAAACCGATCCAGGGGGCTTGACCCGGCCCACAATCACGTCGCCCTGGTAGACCCGCTCAGGCAGGTCAAGTTCGAGACCCCAACATAAAGCAGGCAGGTGGACTGCCATTAGTGCGGCCCCGATGATGCCCAGCGCGGTGATGACCCGCATCGGAAAAAGGGCCATTTCTGGGTGGAAACTAATTTGTTTGTTCCACATAGTTCAACATCCCTCTGACCACCTTTTCGGCGTCGCGCTGGCGCAGTTGCTCAAATCGCAAGGCCCAGGCATGGTCGATATAGGCAAGATTTCGAAGTTCCAACACCACCTTGATGCGGGCCGGGTTATTACGCAATACGCCCAGGTTTTGCCCTCGGGCGCGCGCGCCGGCGCCCAATGCGGGAAGGATGATACTTGAAAAATTTCTGGAAACCGAGTCTACACGGCGGCCGTTTCGGCTCTCGTAGTACAACACCAGCGGGGCTTCCGGTGCGCTATGATCGATGTCAGCGTGAAAAGACAGGAAAACACAGCGGTTTTTTGGGGCTTTTTCACAGACTTTTCGGGAAATCGCCACACGGCGCAGAAGATTTCCTTCCGGGCCGCCGTTCGGCCAGTTGGACCACCGGTTTATCTTGTTGAATTCGGCGTTGTTGTAGACCTCGTTCTTTTCATTGACGAATGAGCGCACCGGGGGATTGGAACGGCGAATGATATGGTTGGGGCTTATCAGGGTCATGGTGACCTCGGCGCCGTGCAGGCGGAGCATCACATATACTCTCAGGGCCAGATCATAGACATATTCGTCTTCAACCACATAGATCTTGTTGCCGTTGCCGTCCAGGTTTTCAACCACTGCCCCGGGGTCCAGTCCGCCGTGCCCGGGATCCAATACAAAGTGCCAACCCATCAGCCTGTCACTCAACTTCCCCAGGCGTGTAATCTCCCGATCGAATGCAAGCCAGAGTTTCCTGGCCTGTCTGTAATTTCGGGTAACGGAGGTGGGAGGGCCTTCATAATACCCTAGGTTCGGTTGTTGGTTCGCCTTGGGGCGCTGACCGTAGTAGGGACCGTTTCCAGCGGGAATCCGCTTGAGTCCGGCAGAGGACGCCATCAGATCGTCCCAGGGTATTTCTGTGATTGCGCTCAGTTCGTGGCTCTTGCGTAGAATGGGATTTACCTTCAGTTCCTGGCCCGGATAAATAACTGAAGTGCGCATGCCGTTTAATTTCTTAATCTCTGACACGCTCATCTGGTGCAAGCGGGCAATCCTAGCCAAATAGTCGCCTTTTTTTACCGTGTACGTTTCCAGTCGCATGGATGACCATGCCCCCAACTCCAACTTCTGTCCGGGATAGATTCGATCCGAAGTCATGACGTTGATCTTTTTCAGTTCCTTTACGGTCATTCCGTAGGCATGGGCAATTTCCCACAGGGAATCCCCGCGTTCAACGATATGGTTGTGCTCGGGGGTTGTCCTGAGTCGCAGTTTCTGCCCCACCAGGATTTTGCTTCCTTCGATGCCGTTGATTTTTTGGAGATCGGAAACGCTGACCCCGTGAATCCGGGCGATGTCCCAGAGGGTGTCGCCCCGTTCCACGGTATGGGAAGGCGGAAGCGCCTTTTCCCCGGCCTGAACGTTCAGGGCTTGGAATAACAACAGAACAAGGGCGAACGCGAAGGAGAGCCGAACAAGACTGAAATCGAACATGGAAAACCGAAAAACGCTTTTCCCGCAAAAAATAATTCTTGAGATCATGCAGGTTATTGTAACAGAATACGCCGGACATAGAAACGCATTCGGCCTTCGAGTGCGATATCTCCGGGTTGGGAAAGCGA
>JAFDKD010000912.1 GCA_019307165.1 Deltaproteobacteria bacterium
GAGACAAAGGCCTTGCCGCCGGCCCCCGATAGAATCATAACCCTGATTTCGGGGTCCGCTTCCGCATCCTCCAGGGCCTGGACCATCTCCAGCCGCGCGGCCCGGTTCAGGGCGTTTCGTTTCTCGGGCCGGTTGACAATAATTTTTGCCACGGCGTCCTCTTTCGCGTACACGATGTTTTCAAAGTCCATCATAATTCCTCCGGAATTAGCTGATAGCTGACAGCTCAAAGCAGAAAGCTTAAACAGTGGGACAAAGGTTCAAGGTTCATGGTTACTCCGAGGTTGATTTTCTCTCGCAAAGAACGCAAAGGTCGCCAAGACAAGGGCATTAGACATTGAACATTGAAGATTGAACATTGAGCTCCTTTTCTCCGTCGTCCCCGCATGAATTTGGCGGGGACCCAGCCATCATATCAAATCAAAATGCAAATCCTTCCATTCCGGTTTGCTGGATTCCCGCCAACACCATGCGGGAATGACAGTTGAAATGAGGTTGCTCCGGATTCCCCGACGTTCTTAGCCGGATACCCCTATTTTGCTCCCCGCTCCTTGCTCCCCACTCTCTTGACACTTGACGCCTGCTTGTCGCGGCGCAGCTGCGAAGCAGCGTAGACGGATGCGGCCCTTGCTCATCAAAAAAAATTCTCATTTCTAAATTGGACACAGCCGGCGTCATTCCCGTTTTTTTGCGGATGGGTACCAGCTCTTAAATCACGAAATGACATTGACAAATCTGTCCGGCCCACCACCTCCCAAATCCCAAATTCTAAATCCTAAATCCTAAATCCTAAATCTCTATCTCCACTCCCTCCAGCTGTCGTGCGGCCTTCAAGTACATGCCCCGCGGGTCCAGGCGGTTTCGAAGAACATCCAGTTCCTCTTCAGTGGGCGGTTCCAGGGGGCGGACATTTCTGTGCACCTTGAGGTCCCATTGGACATTTTGCCGCACCTCTTCGACGGAGGCGGATGCGTGATAGGCGTGAAGCACCATTTCGCCTTCCTCGTCAAAGTGAAAAAGCCCGAGCGTCGTGACCACCGCATAGGGGCCGGTGCCCGGCTTGAGGCCTGCCTGTTCGCGGCTGTCGCCGCCCTGCAGGTAGCCTGGCGTAGTAATGAAATCGACCCGTTCGGGAAACCGTCGCTTGTCGTGTTCCATGACGATCACGGTGCGTGACGAAAGGCTCCCGAAGTCGCAGGCGCCGCCGCTCCCGCCGAGCCGGATTTTGGGGGATGCATAATCCCCGATACAGGTGGTGTTGATATTCCCGAAGCGGTCCACGGATGCGCCGGAGATGATGGCCGTGTCCGCCCTGCCCGCATGGAGGACCATGCCCAGGGTGTCGAAGCAGTCGCCCATGAGCAGGGCGCATGCATTGGACACCGGGTCGCCGGTAAATAAGGGGATTCGGTCCGGGATTCGGCCCAGCATCACGCCCCCTTCGAAACAGATGGCAATATTCGGCGCGTGAAGGCTTTTGGCCAGGAGGACCGAGATGATGGGCCATTGCGTGCCCACCATGAGTACGCTGTTGTCATCGATGAGCCTTGAGGCGGACACGATCATCCGTTCCACGGGACTGGGCGGTTGGGGGGCATCAGGCATGCTGCACCTCAAAGTGTTGGAGATGTCGGCCATAATTGACCGGATCGGAAGAAAAGGGTTTGGGACGGAGGGTTTCCAGCCTGTCGTCACCGAGAAGCCGGATGTACTCGTCACGGTCGGCGACGCCGTAGACCCACTTGTTCATGAAGGCCTCGAACCCTTCCACCGTTTGCGTCTGCCTCTCGTAATAGGCAAAGTAGGGCCAGTCCAGATCGTAACACCCCGCCAACGGTTGGGGGTGCCCGCCCCAGGGTTCTTCCACCACCGCACTGACGCGAAATGCGGGCACCAGGGTTCGGTTGGGATCGCGCATGATCACATCCGTATCCACAATCTCCTCGGCGCAGACGATGATCCGGTCGCAGCTCTGCATGCCGTATCGGCTATCCCCCATCATGCCCCATGCCTGGGCGTTGCCGTAGGGGTCGCTCCGCTGGACCTGAATGATGCCCACGTCGTGTTTGATGGGAGGCACCAGGCAGACACGCTCGCCGGTAAAGGGAGATGTTTC
>JAFDKD010000913.1 GCA_019307165.1 Deltaproteobacteria bacterium
CCGGAATCGGGCGAATCAGCCGCAATTGAGTTGTCTCCCATCGAAAGGGCGTGGATAGAAGCGCATCCGGTCATTCGTGTGCATAATGAAAAAGACTGGCCGCCGTTTAACTATTTCGAATACGGCACCCCCCGGGGGCTGTCCATCGATTACATGAATCTGGTGACCGGGAAGCTGGGTATCGAAGTCGAGTATGTAACCGGACCGAGCTGGAACGAATTCCTGGGGATGGTGAAACAGAAAGATCTGGACGTGATGCTCAACATCGTGAAAACTGAAGATCGGCAAAAGTACATTCTGTATACGGAACCATACGTCAAAAACCCCAACGTCATCGTCAGTTCACAGGAAAGCCCTTATGAAACCATTCAAGCGCTTTACGGCAAGACCGTGGCCTTTCCCAAAGGTTTTTTCTATGAGGAAGTGCTGACCAAATCCTTTCCCCGGATCAAGCGTCTGCCGGTGGAGGATACCCTGGCCAGCCTCAAGGCCGTAACCTTCGGCAAGGCGGATGCCGCCGTGGGTGAGGCGGCCGTGATTCGAACCCTGATTAGAAAAAATATGCTTGCGGGCCTTCAGATTTCGGGCGAGGTGAAACTCGGAAATCCCGATCTGACGAATCTGCGTATCGGCGTTCGGGACGACTGGCCCTTGCTGCAATCCGTGCTGATGAAGGCCATGGCTGCCGTGACGCCGGAGGAAATGACGCAAATCCGGCAAAAATGGCTTGCGGACGATGTCGAAACCACCCCACCCAAAACGGCCGCCCCGGTTTCCTATCAACGCCTGATCATCTATGGCTTCGCGGTTTTCCTCATACTTACTCTGCTTGCCTGGATCCTCATCAGATCCATCCGGCGGGAGAATATTGCGGTCAGTTTCGGATCATCCTGGTTTCGAGGGCTTGTCCTGGCCGGCTTGAGCGTTTTCGTGCTCATCGTGGCCTTCCTGGGGTGGTATATGCTCGAGCGCAACAAGACCGAGTATCTGCTCAATGTGGACGAGAACCTCAGGGGGGTAATATCCGTCAGCGAGGACCGGTTAGACCTGTGGTTGAAGGAAAGAACCTCCTATCTGGCACGCCTGGGACGCGATCCGGAATTGGTGGCCATCACCAAACGCCTCTTGCAGGTCGAACCTAATAAAAGGGCCCTGCTGGCATCGAGCGCCCTGAAGGAGGCGCGGGTTTTTTTCCAAAACACTGTGGATATTTTTCGAAATATCGGTTTTTTTCTGATCAACCCGGATCATGTCAGCATCGGCTCCATGCGGGACGCTAACCTCGGCACCTCCAATCTCATTTCAAAACAGCACCCGGAACTTCTTCAACAGGCATTTGAAGGCAAGGTGGGCTTTGTACCGCCCATGACATCGGATGTGGATCTGGTCAATTCAACCCAATCGGACAACGCCCGCAAGCCGCCCACCATGTTCTTTATCGGGCCGGTCCAGGATGCGGATGGACGGATCCTGGCGGTGATGACCCTGCGCGTGGACCCCTGGAAAGATTTTGCACGGGCCCTGAAGTCTATTGGGGGATCCCGCGAATCCTATGCCTTCGACCGCAACGGCGTCATGCTGTCGTCGAGCCGGTTTGAAGATCAACTGCGCCGCATCGGACTGTTGGCCGAAGACCAGAACAGCGCCCTGAACATCGAGATTCGGGATCCGGGCGGCAATATGGTCGAAGGGTATCGCCCCGACATCGAAAGATCGCAGCAGCCGCAGACTCAATTGGTTGCGCGCAGCCTTGCGCTGCGGCAGCAAATGGAAACGGCCGGAATCCGACAGGGTCACTCACCGGTCGGGTCCAACATCGAAGGATACCGCGATTATCGCGGGGTGCCGGTCTTCGGCGCCTGGCTCTGGAACGCGGATCTCGACATCGGACTGGCGGTAGAGGTCGACGTGGATGAGGCCCTGTCCAATTATTACCGGACACGGGTGACGATCTTCAGCATTTTGGGATTTACCCTGCTTCTGTCTGTGGGGGCCATATTATTCGTTTTGATCATCGGCGAACGGACCAGCCAGGCGCTGATGCGTGCCAGGGACAACCTGGAGAAAAAAGTTACAGAACGGACCGCTGAATTGCGCAAGCTGTCACAG
>JAFDKD010000914.1 GCA_019307165.1 Deltaproteobacteria bacterium
CTTTCCGCCACCTTCCTGAATATTCCTTTGACAAAAAAATCACCAAGGGACCGCCTGCCCTGGTATGACATCGTTTTGGCCATCATTCCATTCGTGATATTCGGGAATATTGCGCTCTTTTATGCCGATCTGATCTTAATGGCGGGGTTTGCAACCCTGGATACGGCCGTCATGGGATTTATCGCGATCATGATGATCTTTGAGGCTGCCAGGCGTGTGGCCGGCTACCCCCTGGTCATTATCGGAGGATTGATGGTGCTCTATGCCAGGTTCGCATACCTGATGCCGGGCCTCCTGAATGCCAAGGGGGTTTCCTGGAAGCGGCTCTTCGTGACCCTCTATATGGACCCAAACAGTCTTTTGGGCATACCGACGGGCGTGGCCGGCACCATGGTGGTGGGGTTTCTGTTTTTCGGGGTCTGCCTCTTCGTGGTAGGGGGCGGGGAGTTCCTGTCCAACATCGCAACGGCCCTCATGGGCAGACAGAAGGGAGGGGCTGCCAAGGCCTCTATCATTGCCAGCGGCCTGTTCGGCTCCCTTTCCGGCAGTGCCTCGGCCAATGTGGCCGTGACCGGTGTGGTCACCATCCCTCTCATGAAAAAAACGGGTTATAAAGCCCATTTTGCCGGGGCGGTGGAGGCGACGGCCTCAACCGGGGGCCTGGTCCTGCCTCCGGTCATGGGTATCACCGCCTTCATGATGGCCGAGTTTTTGGGGATGCCCTATTACGAGATCGCCATCGCGGCCGCCGTGCCGGCCATCCTCTACTATGTGGCCCTTATTACACAGGTGCACCTGGAGGCCGTTAAAATGGGCATCGAAGGGATGCCCAAAGAGGAGATTCCAAACCTCAAACAGGTTTTCAAAGATGGCTGGATCTATCTGATTCCCATCGCAGGCCTCCTCTACTTTATTTTTTGGGTGCGCCTCAATCCCACCGCATCGGCCATTTACTCGGGGTTCATGTTTCTCATTGTGGGGGTATTCAAACGGGAGGTCCGCAAGGGTTTCGGCAAAAAAATCGCCCGCATCCTGGAGGACACCGGCAGGCAGGTCCTGATCGTGGCTGCGGCCTGCTCCCTTGCGGGCCTTGTGATAGGGTCGGTTGCTCTGACCAATCTGGGTCTCTCTCTTTCCAAGACTTTGATCGTCGTGTCCGACGGAAACGCCTTCCTGCTTCTGGTCCTTGCGGCCATGGGCGCCATTGTCCTGGGAATGGGCATGCCCATTGCGCCGACGTACATCATGCTGGTGATCCTCATCGCGCCGGCCCTTGTGGAGATCGGTATCGAGCCTCTGGCGGCCCACTTGTTCATTAACTTTTTCGGCGCCATGAGCTTTGTCACGCCACCGGTCTGTGTGGCCGCCTTTGTGGCGGCCGGGCTGGCCGGGAGCACACCCATGAAGGTGGGTTTTACAGCCGCCCGTCTGGGTATCGCCGCTTATGTGGTCCCCTTTACCTTCTGCTACACCAACGGGCTTTTCCTGATGGGATCTTTTCTGGGCATTGTGGGGGCCATTATCCCTACCACCCTGGGAATTGTCTTCCTGGCTACAGGTCTTTCAGGCTTTATGCTTGAAAGGCTGAATCCCGGGGAACGGGTTCTCTTTATCGCAGGCGGTTTGTTGCTTCTGACGCCTCACCTCCTGTGGCAAGGCCTGGGGTTACTGGTCTGTCTTTTGATGACGGCTTTTAGATTCTGGAGGAAAAGTGCACAAAGTGCGGCACCTGTGTAGACATGTGTGATGATTACCATTGAAGAGATTGCCGGGAGAAAGAAAAATGAATCGATTATTCCTTCCAACACCTGAGGCTGACGCATACCACGAGTCATTTTTTTCTCTTGACAAGTGGACAGTTGATATGCTTTGGTTTATATATTGAAATTGAGTTTCATATATAAAACACTTTGACTCTTTTCGGAATAAAAATGGTCCGTGACAAAGAACGATACTTAATCAACTCTGTCCTGAGGGCTGCGAAAATCCTTGAATCCTTTTCCCTCGAAAAAAGTACATACACCAACACCGAGATTTCCAAAAAATTAGGTATCAACAAAAGCTCCGTCACCAGACTCCTCTATTCCCTGGAAGAGACGGGCTTTCTG
>JAFDKD010000191.1 GCA_019307165.1 Deltaproteobacteria bacterium
CAAGTCGAGCTTTCATTGCACCTTCGACTGTTCCATCCAAATATTGACTACCAGGGAACATCCACTCGTCCGGATCATATCGTTCGTTGCTCCACCTGAATATGGCGAATTCCCACTTATTCATTTTGCCGGTGTAGGTTAAGCGAAAAATTGGACCAGTATTACCGTAGTCATTCCTGTCAAGATAAAGATATTTCCCTTTAAATCGCGTCTGATAGTGGCAATCCTTTGAACTCATGGCATTTTGGTTAAATTTCGCTATAACGTCTTTTACTTTCGTTTTGACATCCTCAGGAATTCCTTTGGCTTTCATACTGTCTCTCTGTTGTTTGATACCGGGGTATAATAAATTATTATGTAGTTTCTTGATATCTCCTGCCACCAGGCGTTTCTGTCAACCCGCATATGTCACCGGTTTTCCTGTTCCGTGAGAGGCTGACGCCTTATCAAGACCGAAACATGTTGTTATTCCGATATATTCGATTCATTTTACAGTTCCTTCCAGGGCGTTATCTTTGTAAGCGCCTCAGACAGGGATTCTTCCGCCACCTCGGTGCCATATGCAGCCTGAGCCCTCAGCCAGTAACCGTTGGACAGACCGAAAAACCGGCACAGCAGCAAATCGGTATCCGCGGTGACGGCTCGCTTGCCTGCCACGATTTCACTGATGCGCTGGGCGGGCACATTGATTTCTTTGGCAAGGCGGTACTGAGAGAGGCCCATAGGAACCAGGAACTCCTCCTTCAGCAACTCGCCGGGTGTCACGGGCATATCATGCATCTCATTCATCTCACGGCTTCTCCATGGGTCATGCTGCATTGGCTGCCTTGACTAGTTTTTTCCCATCAGTTTGTTCAACTTTCTTGTTTTCATCACGAAATTGCTTTGAAAAGCGCCTCAAATCCTTTTTGATATAAAATTGTGACTTTAATTTTATCAAAAGATCTTCGACATCATCGACAAATTTTTCCCAGTCTACGAGTTGTTCATGCTCCTTCATGTGATTCAATTTGCCTATTTTCCAAAAATTGACATATGGATTCGCTAATCGGATTACCTCAAGGGCCTGCTCTGGATTAATTACCGGCTCAAGGCTGACCCATGTAAATATACCCGCTTTGTGAGCCTTTTTTAAAATGGTCAGCCTGTCATCTACTGTCGAAGCTCTTGGCTCCCATTGTCTGCGTGTATCATCATCAACAAAACACAGCGTAACGCCAAGTTGTGTGCGGGCCAGTTTCATTAGTTCCATATCTTCCAGGATCAGATCAGCGTCTCCTTTGGTCAGAACCTGATTGTTCAGGCGGTGTTTCGCCATTATTTCAAGCGCTTGCCGTGTCAGTCGTTCCGTTCTTTCAAGAGGCTGGTAAGGATCGCTTAAAAATGAAAAAAGAATAAAGCGTTGATCGCCGTGCAAGCGTCTGGCGTCTTTATCGAGAAGTCTCAAGATATCATTTCGGGGTTTACATTTTGCATGCCATTCATCACCGGTTGTCCTCATGCAAGCGGGCGCATAGCAATAACGGCAACCATGCGTACACCCGAGATAAAGATTGCACGCAAGCTCTGAATACTCACGTGCCCTCCCTCTGGGTTCATAAACAACATTCATGAGAGACCTCCTCTAATAATACTGAATTCTTTCTGACTCCGGTTTTTTCCAGGCGTTATAGGAAACATGAAAACTTTGCTTCGGCAACTTTTTGGCTTTGACTAATAATTCAAGAGCTTTCCTTGCATGGCTTGCAAGCATTCCACTTTGCAGCGCAAATAGATAAATTTCTTTATTTGTTGTTAAATGGCGTTTCAGCACCGCAGTCTCGAGTTCCTTCTCAAAACTCGAAATTTTATTCGGTTTATCATATTCTGAAAACAATGATGGCTGCAAAGGGTCAATTCGGTCGTTGTCGATGTCGAAATTGGCATCACCACCCCGTTTCCATGCTAATTTCAGAAACTTGTCTATCCCAAGGGGATGTCTGGAGCCGAAAATCAGACCATATACGTTTGCCCCTTTGCGAATTGAAAATGAGCCCAGGTAATACTCAAGCCGATCCGGAATCCAACGCCTGTAAGACTCCGCCACAATCCGATGCACATTGGTTCCATTCATACGTGATAAATCGTCATTTGTTATGGGCACGCAATTGCGAATTTCCGGTCTATATCTGAACCGATTAACCAAGCCCGAAGAAATAAAAAAGATAAAATCCGTTGTGGGAAGGGTTACAATCTCCTGAAAGACATGTTTCGTGATTTGTTTCACACCGTTTTGATCGAGAAACAAAAGATTCGCTACTTTCCCACGCATGTAGGGCGTCCATTGATTAAAAGCAGAATGAAAATCGTTTTTCATCGCTATAAAATCTACCTGTGGCAAGGAAATCTTTTGTTCCTCAACATACGACGATAAATTTTTGAATTTTGTCGCAGCTTTTTCATTAAAATATACTTTGATTTTAAACCGCTGTTTTTCAGTTTGAGTCAATGCGTTTCGGATCTCATCGCATGTAATGACCGGGCTGCCCGGATTGTCATGGACGTCGAATCCAGGACCAGCAAAAAAATCAAAAATTTGGATGATGTCGACAAATGACCCATTGATGAACACAGGGAGCCATTCACGCAGGTAATCCCTGTAAAGTTCAAGCTTGTCTTGTGTCCCTTCATCAAAGGGCTTTTGGTGTAGGTTGCGTATAGGCATTTTCTCTTCCAATCGAATTATTTTATATTTTTGCGATTTCGTTGTCAAATTTTATGTGAAATTAACTTAATCATCGAAAAAACAAGCTATTTCCAAATTTGATAAATGCCGATCCCTGGTTATGGGGACCCGGGACAACTCGCGGTTAAAACCGCTCCTACAACCCCTCTGCCCCACGGTTTTTTGAGTTTACACAGTTTGTTGAGTCCGTTGAGTTACCGACGGGATAACCTGCAACATGCGACTCGCAACCGGCAACGTGCAACTCGTAACCCGCAACGCGCAACTCGTAACGCCCAACCCGCTACCCATCCAGATACCCGATCCAATCCACCGCCAGCGTAATCGCCCCGAACTCCTCCTGCACCCGGCCCTTGATGAGATAGGGCCGGGCCGCATTGAGGATGTGGCAGAAGCGGTGGTAGGCCCGGGGGAAGAACACGGCCTCGTAGATGCCGGTGGGGTCCTCGAAGGAGACGAACTTCATGGGCTCGCCGGCCTGGGTCTTGACGGTCTTTCCGGTGATCTGCCAGCCCGCGACGGTAACGCGTTTTCCCACGGCCTTGTGGAGGTCCTTGGCCTTCACGGTTTTCAGGCCCTTGAGCCTTTCGGCGGTGAGGTTGAGGGGGTGGGTGGAGAGGATGAAGCCGAAGGTCTCCAGTTCATGCTTCCACATGAGCTGCCCGGGGTAGGGGCGGTTTTCTTCCGAACGGCGGGCGCCCCCCCTGAAATCGGTAGAGGGGGTGGGCGCGGAGAACAGGGGCAGGGGCCGGTCCTCCCCTTCTTTATTGTGAAAATGCCTGAGCGCTTCCCACATGAGACCCGCGCGGTTTACGCTGCGGGCGACGGCGTCCAAGCACCCGGCCTTGATGAGCACCCTGGCGTCCTGGAGGTGGACGTGGCGGTCGGTCCGGTTGAAAAAATCCCCGAACGAGGCAAAGGGTCCGTTTTTGGCACGTTCGTGGACCATGGCCTCCACGGCGTCGCCGGAAAGCCCCTTCAACTGCATGAGCCCCACCCGGATCGCGTCGCCCTTTCCCGTGTACTTGATCTCGCTCCGGTTGATACAGGGCGGGAGGACCTTGAGGCCCATGCGCCTGGCCTCGGACAGGTAGCCGAAGGCCGAGTAATAGCCCCCGCCGTTGGAGATGACCGAAGCCATGAACTCCGCCGGGTAGCGGGCCCTCAGGAAGGCGGACTTGTAGGCCACCATGGTGTAGCTGGCCGAATGGGGCTTGCAGAAGCTGTACCCGTCAAACCCCATCATCATCTCCCACACCTCCCGGATCACGCCGTCGTCCACCCCCCGGTCCCGGGCCCCTTCCACAAAACGGGCGCAGAAGTCCCTGAGCTTCTTTTCCCGGTGCTTCTTGCTCACCACCTTACGGAGGGTCTCGGCCTCGGCCGGGTCGAACCCGGCCAGGTGGATGGCCGCCTGGCTCAGCTGCTCTTGGAACACCATGACCCCCAGGGTCTCTTCCAGTACGGGTTCCAGCAGGGGATGGGGCGGGGCCCAGGGCTCCCCGTGCAACCTGGACACCCACGTGTGGATGCTGCGATTGGACGCGGGGCGGATGATGGAGGTGACCACCACATTGAGGAGGAAGTGGTCCATGCGAAGGTATTCCGCGAAAGGGATGCCCTGCCTGACCTTGATGAGGACCTGTCGGGTGGCCGGGCTCTCGAAGTAAAAGACCCCGAACGTGTTTCCGTCGTAGAAAATCCGTATGGCCCGGGGGTCGTCCACGGGATTCAACGCCGCGTAATCGATGCGGCGGCCCGTGTTTTTCTCCACCAGTGCCAGGGCGTCCCGGATCACGGCCAGGCTGCGATTCCCCAGGATGTCGATCTTGACCAGGCCGGCGTCCTCCACCGAGTCTTTTTCCCACTGGAGGACCTGGAGCCCGCTCGCGGAAATCTCTACCGGGCAGTAGCGGCGGATCTCGTCCGGGACCACCACCAGGCCCCCGCAGTGGGTGGAGAGGTGGTTGAAATGGCCCTCGAGGCGGACCGCCGTATCCAGGATTTCGTCCCAGGGTTTCTTGAACGCCACCTCCCGCATCCTGGGGTTCCGGGAAAGGCCGTCCCGGGTCTTTTTCAAGCGCCACCCGTCCCCGATTTTTCTGGTAACCTCTCCGATTTCCCGGGCGGTCAGACCGAAGGCCTTGGCCACCTCGCGGATGGCCGACCGGGCTCCGAAGGTGTTGTGGTTGCCCACCATGGCGGCCCGGCGGTTGCCGTACCGGGCAAAGACGTAGTCGATGATGCGCTCCCGCTCGTCCCACGCGAAGTCCACGTCGATGTCCGGCGGGTCCATGCGGCCGAGGTTCAGAAACCGCTCGAAAAAAAGGTTGTGCCGGATGGGGTCCTCATGGGTGATCTCCAGGGCATAGGCCACGATGGAGGCGGCCGCGCTGCCCCGGCCGCAGGAGCGTTGGGCCTGCCGGGTGATGTCGGCCACCACCAGAAAGTAGTGGGCGAAGTTCTTCTCCCGGATGATCTCCATTTCATGGTCGATGCGCTGTTTCACCACCGGCGTAACTCCGCCGTACCGCCGCCGGCATCCTTCCAGGGTCATCCGGTACAGGCGGTCGAAGGCCTCCCGGTCGTCCATTCCCTCGAAACAGGGGAACACGAGCCGGTTGAAGTCCCAGTCCCGGCGGCAGGCTTCCGCAATGGCAAGGGTGTTGGCCGCGGCCGCGGGCGCATGTGGAAACTGATCGACCATGGCGCGGGGCGTTTGCAGGAAACCGTGCTCCCTGCAGACCGCTTCCGGGGCCAGGCGGGAGACCTTGCCGTTCAACGACACGGCCCTCAGGGTTCGGTGAAGAGGATACTGCGCCTTTTCGATCAGGTAGACCCGGTTGGTGGCCACGGGCGGGATGTCGCTCCCACGGGAAAAGGCATAGCAGGCGGCCATCCCGTACCCGGGGGACATCTCCACGAAAAGGTCGTCCGCGCCGTCCCGCTTGAGGGCCTTGAGAAGCTTGACGTCGTCGGAGATGAGGACGAGCCCCTCGCGGTTTTCCCTGAGGGCCCGGACCAGGTCGAAGGTCTTGTCGCAGTGGCGGGCGGAGATGATCCGAGAGAGGTTGGCGTAGCCCCGGGCGGTCTTGACCAGCGCAAGGGCGCGGCGGCCGTCGCACAGAAGTTCGCTTCCCACGATGGGCTCGATGCCGCATTCCGCGGCGGCCTCCACAAAAAAGACCAGGCCGTAGAGGCTGTTGGTGTCGGTGAGCGCCAGCCGCGTGATGCCCATGTTCCGGGCGGCCCGGCACAACTCCTCCACGGTGGGGATGCCCCAGCCCCTGGAGTAGTGAGAATGGACGTTTAGGTGAATGAAAGACGGCATAAGGCATAAGGCGCAGGGCGTAAGGCATACGGCTTAAATCGCCGCCATAACCGGTGACCTGACGTTGTTCGATTCATGGGGCGTTCACGAATATCGATATTCAAAACCGACCACTTTCCGAGACGTAATTAATGGTATCCGTCCCTGTGCCCTGTGCCATGAGCCCTACGCCGCCTTTCCCTATTTTATGCTTTCTTCCCCGTAGCGCCGCCGG
>JAFDKD010000915.1 GCA_019307165.1 Deltaproteobacteria bacterium
TGACCTTTTTATCCAGGGTGCCGGAGAGCTTCAGTTTTCCCTCCTCCAAAAGGCCCGCCAGTAACTGGGTATAGTGGACCACCTCAAATTCCCCTCCCAACTCCGGGTACTCCTGGGTGAAGGTATAGTAACAGTGAGGGGATGTGGTTATAATCTTCTTGACGCCCTTATCCTTGTAAAGATCGATGTTTTTCTGGGCCGTATTCATAAAGAGCTCTTCGTCCCCGATTTTTCTCATGGACTCGGCACAGCATCGCTCCTCTTCACCGATCACACCGAAGCTGATACCGGCGGCTGTGAGCACCTTGACCATTGCCTTTGCAATGTTCTGACTCCTCACGTCATAGGCCGACGTGCAGCATACAAACAGGAAATATTCCTTGCTTTCGTCAAATGTCGGCACATCAAGGCCTTCCATCCATGCGGTCCTCTTTTCGCTGGGCTCGGACCAGGGGTTTCCGTTACTGTGAACGCTTCCTGTGGCCGTCTTAAGGACTCCGGGTATTGCCCCGGTTTCGGCGATCATGGACCTCATGGTCCTTACGATGTCGATGATGTCAACCCCCCTGGGGCATTTCAGTACGCACTTGTTGCAGGTGGTGCAACCGTAAAGGATATCATCCGACTCATATCCCTCAACACCGAGCTGGGCCATCCTGATTAAACGGCGGATGTTAAAGGGACCGTCTACAACCCGCCAGGGACAGGAACCCGCGCACATGCCACACTGCATGCAGAGGTTCAGTTTTTCCGCTCCCATGGCCACGAGGGCCTCGTTGACTTCGTAAAACGGGGTTAGTGCTTGTTCCATACTAAAAATGCTCCTTTCGATAAAATAATTGCTCCTAAACACGCCTATTTAATTTTTTTTAGAATGTGATTTTTTTAACAAACCCCCTTTTTAATGTCAACAAGTGAATTTGATCGGAAAATCAATGCGATAAGCAAAATCACCGTATTTTCTCAATAAATTGGGTCGATGACAACCGGGAACGAACAACAAACAACGGACAATTTGGGGTATCGTCTTTTACAGGTTCTCTATATCCTCTTCAAAGTTGGTACTCCCCGTTGCCACGTATTTGTCGCCGTCTGAAGTGACCACATCTTTACTTTTGATCAGCAATTCACAGTGGCTGATCATCTCGTTTTGAGCCATTAAACTTCCATGGCCTTTCAGAAATCTCTCCTCAAAATGTTCCCGAGCAATTTCTGCGGCTGTTTTGGGCCCTGGTTTAAGTATCTCCAGGATCGCAGCACATCGATCGATGTGATGTTTCAAAAGCTCGTCGACTCTTCCGGCCAATTCCATTCCATTCCACTGATTCTTATAATACAACCGATGTGCAGGGAAAACGACTATGTCGGGAGTGCTCCCGGCAATTTCACCTAACTTTTTGAGAGACCTTATATACCTAAGCAAACCGAATATTTCTTCCGGTTTGCCGTAAGCATGCTTTATTATTTCGGAGACTTCATCATATAATGACTCACAGGTAGGCATGGAGGTAATTTCGGGCAAGATAATATCTCCCACCAAAATGGCTTCGTCTCCGATCCGGACCGCCAGACAATCCGGGCTATGTCCCGGCAGATGATAGGTCTGAATATTCGTACTTAGTTCCTGTACCCCGTCCGGGATCTTATCCACAGTGAGTCCCTGCAGTATTTTATGGTACGCGAGACAGTGTTTGGTGAAGTACTCTTCAGGCATCATGCATTGCCAGCATTTGGCCGGGAAGTCTTCCTTGTAGCCCGGAGGCGCATTTTTAGGGTATTTACGGATAATCAAGTCATATATGGCGTGAGCCTTGACCTTTAGCTGAGTCAGTTTGACCAGTTCGCCCAATCCGCCGTCATGATCTTCATGACTGTGGCTGATGAGCACAAACCCGAGGTCTTCAGGTTTGATGCCGGCGGAATCCATCATGCCGACCAGATTTCCGCCCTGACCGTATCGCCCCGTATCCACCAAAAATGGTTCATCAGCCAAAACCGCATAGTTCCAGGTAGGCCCTAAATCCCAATCTTCGCCGTAGAAATTCTTAGTTGGCAATCCGATAATTTCCAGTCCCGACGGCAGCCGGAACCGCACCGTCAT
>JAFDKD010000916.1 GCA_019307165.1 Deltaproteobacteria bacterium
CCACTTGATTTTCCAGCGTTTGCCTAAAACAAATCCTTTCCTGACACCTGACACCCGACACCTAATGGGTGCATCACTTACAGGACTTGGACATTGCACGGCCCCCTATGGGGGTGGCCTCAAAGCCGAGCCCTATGAGCCCGGCATCTCTACTTCACGATGATGCTCGGTTTCTTGAAGGGATGCCCCGCGGCCTTGTACTTTGCCGCGCTTTCCCGGGCCACCTCCAGAACCGTGTCCCTGAATTGACTGACGTGCCAGCCCGTGAGGGGCGCGAACTGCTTGCCGTCCCATGTAGAAACTCGGGCGCCGCCGCCGCCTTCATGATCGGTGGGGCTTGTGGTGATGGGCGCGGTCAGGCCGCCGCAGTTGAAATCCTTGATCTGCTCAAAGGCGGCCCGCAACTTGTCCGCGGTGAGCGGCTCGCCGTATTTCTTTACAGCGATACGCACGACTTCCGCGTAGGGGAGACTGAGTCCAATCGAGACGTTGTAAAGCGTGGACCCCACGATCCTTTCATCTCCGGCCCCTTTGCCCGCGCCATAGACCTCTTTCAGGATTTTTTGGATGATGGGTACATCGCGTCCCGGGGCGATGCCTTCCACCCGCACCACGCCCTTGGCCTTCTCCGTACCCACGATCTTCATGCCCTGCTCCAGCAGCCAGTCACAGGAGGTAATTCGGTTGATGGGGATGCCGTTGCGGAGTGCTTCTTTGACCGCCACGGACTGCCCGATGCCCGCACCCCACAGGATGACCCAGTCGGGCTGGAAACGGCGCACCTGCGTCCAGATGGAGGCCTGCTCGTTCCCCGGCGGGGGATAACCGAACGTGCGCATCTTGTAGCCCAGCTTTTGGCCCAGGCGGGTCAACACGGGTATCACCTCACGACCGAAAGCGGTATCGATGTGCACGTAGGCAATTTTTTTGCCTTTCAGATTCTTACTTTCCTGGTTGTAGATGTACTCCAGGAGCACGGCCGATTTTGATGAATAGGTGGCCCCCAGGGGAAAGACCCAGGGAAAGGCATCGCCGATCACCGCATCCCCGCGGCCGTGCATGGGTGTGTAAAGCGAAATACCGTCCTTCATGCAGCGCGGCAAAACGGCATGAGCCAGGGGCGTGCTGGCCATGTTCATGATCATCGCCCCTTTCTTCTTGTACTGTTCGTATAGTTCGATGCCCCGCTGGGGCTCATTGGCGTGATCGGCCGACAAAAACTCAAAGCGATACCCTTCAACACCTCCCTCCATGTTGATCATGGTGGCATAGTCCCTGTAACCCTTTTCCCAGACCCGTGACAGAAATGTGTAAATCTTGGAATAATCCTGGGGTATGGCAAGATAGAAAACCTTGTCTTTAGCCAGGACAGGGGCTGCCCCGAACGCTGAAATCAGCAGGGCGGCCGATAAAACGGCAATTAGGATTTTTTTCATTTTCTCTCCCTCCTTTTTTTATTCCAGGTGCTGATACTTGTTTACCCTGAAGAGGATATGAGATTGGCCATGATGCACTTTGTCGTAATGCTGTTTTCACCTCCTTTCAGGCGTGTTTCATTATTGTGGGTGAATATTCCGTCAACAACCGCTCATGCTTGTGCGCCGTTTTCCGGCGTACTCAGGGAGGCGGCGTTCGTAATCGTTGGGTTGTAGGGCGGTATTTTATATGCCGCCTCAGATCAGTAAGTTCCCTGCCGCTCTCATTGGCGGGATGTGAAATCCCGCCCTACGGCGATTGGTGCGCCTAATCGATTGACATCGAAACCGATTACGAATACACGCACACGCGCCGAATTTTTTCCGGAACCAAGTGCCTGTATGCTTAAATTCCATACGCTACACCTGCCGTTTCACATAACCGAACGGCCAGACCAGAAAGTAGTTGCGGATGTTGAAATATATTTTGGCCAGGCCCAGGGGCTCCAGCAGAAGAAAAACGACAATCAGGGCGCCGTAGGTCATGAGCTGAATATTGGTCAGCCAGGCTATCTGCATGGTAAATCCAAGCGCGCCGGAGATTCCGCTGACAACCTGATTGATGATGCTTGGCGCCAGCAGGATGAAGCCCGCCCCCATGAAACTGCCTACGATGTTGCCGAGAC
>JAFDKD010000917.1 GCA_019307165.1 Deltaproteobacteria bacterium
GGGCGGCGGGGTTTCAATGGCCTGCGTCCTTGAAATGATTTAGTCTCTTTTGTGATATCTAAGGCCGTATTTGTGGCTCAGTCCTGATTCAAGCCTTCCATGGCTTTTCCGCTTCCAGCCGGTCGGCAAGATCGGACAAAGCATGGCATTGCCGTCTCAATTCCATGACCACGGCTTCAGCAGATACGCTTTTTTCCTTTTCTCCCTTCCCATGCCCTATTTCAGCGCCTGATGACACCGGCCCCCTGTCGTCCGCCAGATAGCCCGACTCCAAAAGGGTCATGAAATGGTCTGCGATGGCATCAGGGCTGTGGGTATCACGGTCGGGCCTGTACCACTTGAACACCCAATTGCACATTCCCAGGATGGCGTAGGCCTGCAGCTTGGGATCCACCTTTTTAAACAGCCCCTTGGAGATACCCTCCGTTACAATGTCCTCAATGATACGGGTATACTTTTTCTTCTCATCCCGGATTTTTCTGAAGTCCTTTTCAGGCAGCTGGTTTTCCTCGCTGAAAAAAACGGAAAACATGGAGAGGTTCTTGATGATGATGTTGTGGATATGATTGCCGATAATCCGCCTCAATTTTTCATCCGGGGGGAGATCCATCCCTGAAATTTCATACGTGTCCCTGAAAATGCTTTCAAAGGCCTGGGTATAGATGGTGGATAAGAGCTTGTCCTTGCTGGAAACATAATGATACAGGGCCGCCTTGCTGATCCCCAGTTCTTTCGCCACGTCATCGAGAGACGTGGAACTGTATCCCGCCCTTTGAATCCACCAGTTTCGTTCATTTGTCTGCCTCCGCATTATAGCTAGGGTCCATCCAGAAATGGTCTTTTTCGATGATCTGCGTTCTCCGCGGGTTTCCACCTGCGACGCGAGATAGTATGGAGCATAGAGTAGGGGCAACTAACTTGTTTAGCCTGAAAAGTAGAATTTTCACATAACCCTTGCTTGTCCCGCCATAGCCCGTCCTTCAGGGCGACGGCGGATGCGGCCTTGCTCATCGAAAAAATGTCTTGACACAGGGCAAAGCTTTGCATACATTTCCAACCAGTCAGTTTATTTTACTGACTGGTAAGTATCATTCCCTGCTCGTCAAGTCAAGGAGATTGCAACCCCGGCAGGACCAACAACACAGGAGGAAGCGCTGAGATGACAACGCGGAAAGAATCCGAGGGCCAATACGCTGAAGATGCCATCAGTGAGAAAACACGCCATTGGCAGGAAAACGTCTATGGGTGTCATAAGGAGCGTCTGGAAAAATTCGAGAGCCTTTCCGGCCTCCCGATTAAAGCGCTCTACACCCCTGAAGACCTGTCCGGGACGGACTATTTGCGCGACCTGGGTTATCCGGGTGAAGCCCCCTTTGTGAGGGGCGTATATCCCACCATGTACCGGGGCCGCACCTGGACGTTGAGGCAGCTGGCCGGATACGGCCCGGCGGAGGAAACCAACCTCCGATACAAATTCCTGCTCGATCAGGGCGCCACCGGCATCAACGGCGTATTCGATTATCCGACCCTCAGGGGCTTTGACTCCACCGATCCGCTGGCAAGGGCAGATGTCGGGCTGGGCGGTGTGGCCATCGACACCCTCGATGACATGCGCATTCTCTTCGACGGCATTCCCATCGATCAGGTAAGCGCCTCCCTGGTCACATGCAACCCCCTCTGCAACATTTCGCTGCAATCCATGTATTTCGCCAACGCCCGTATGAGAGATATCCCATTCACGAATCTGGCGGGGACGAGCCAGAACGACTTCCTGATGGAGACGGCCATCACCATTGCGCCCGAGGTCCTTCCGCCCGAATTCTCGTTCAAGCTCTGCTGCGACGCCATCGAATTCTGCGCCAGGCATGTACCCCACTGGAACCCGGTCAGCTATACCGGCTACAACTACCGTGAATCAGGATGTACGGCGGTCCAGGAAGTCGCCTTTGTCATGGCCAATGCCATGGCCTGCATTGAAGAACTTGTGAGCCGCGGACTGGATGTGGATACCTTCGCGCCCCGGTTGAGCTTCTTCCTCTCCTCGTACAACGATTTTTTTGAGGAGATCGCCAAATGCCGTGCCGCCCGGCGTCTGTGGGCCCGCATTATGGAGAAGCGATTTGGCGCCAAAAACCCCAAGTCGCTGGCTTTCCGGTTCCATGTCCAGACCGCCGGTGTTGCTTTGACCGCCCAGCAGCCGCTGAACAACGTATCGAGGGCGGCCTATCACGGTCTTGCCGCCGCCCTGGGAGGGGCCCAATCCATTCACATTGACGGGTATGACGAGGCCCTGGGCATTCCGACCGAACTCGCTTCCCTTACCGCCCTGAGGACCAGCCAAATCCTTCAACTGGAAACCCGGGTCACCCATACCATCGACCCGCTTGGCGGCTCCTATTTCGTTGAATCCCTCACCAACCGCCTGGAAGAGGAAATCGAGCGGCTCCTGAACGAAATCGACGGCCTGGGCGGCATTGTAAAGGCCACGGAGATCGGCTGGGTTCACAAGGAAATTTCCAATTCCGCCTATCAATACCAGCAAGACATTGAAACCGGTGCAATGCCCATTGTCGGGGTCAACTGTTTTCAGATGGAGGAGGAAGAACTGCCCGTCGAAATTTTTCAGGTCCCGGAGACGTTGGAAATTCAGACGGCCAAGTTGAAAAAGATCAAGGCGGAACGGAGTGAGGCCGAAGTTCAAAAGGCGCTGGATGCCATCGCCCGGTGCTGCGATGCGAGGGAAAACCTGATGGAGGTG
>JAFDKD010000918.1 GCA_019307165.1 Deltaproteobacteria bacterium
ATTCCAGGCGGCGTTTTCTTACGGTGACGAGGCCGAGCGCCGGGCCAACATGGCGTTGATCCGGGAGCGGTCACCCGTGGACATCCGATGGGGGGCGGGAACGTGACAAGGCGAGCAATCACGATCTGCGTTCTTGCCGCGGTCCTTGTGTCGGCCGCCGGCGTCTCCTTTGCGGCCCGTCCCCCGAAAGACCTGGAACAGGCATGGAAGCGGTATATGGCAGTGGACGCAGCGGAGCAACCGCTTTTGAGATACCCCTTCTCATCCTGCTTCAGGTCCGCGGCGCGGCAGTACGGTCTTCCGGAGACGCTCCTCCTCGCCCTGGCCCGCGGCGAATCGTTTTTTGATCCCAGGGCCGTTTCAGACCGCAACTGCCACGGGCTTATGCAGATCCAGTGGCCCGCCACCGCCAGGGAACTGGGCGTGAACCGGCTCGAGGATTTGTATGACCCGTGCACCAACATCCGGGCCGGCGCCGCATACCTTCGCAAAATGCTGGATCGGTATGACCGGAACCTCCACCTGGCTTTGGCTGCCTACAATTACGGCCCCGGCAGGATCAGGAAAGATTCACCCCACGCCGTTCCAAAAGGCGCTCGCTGGTACAGCGGATATATTTACCACCACCTACAGGCAATCCTGAGAGGCGACCGCGGCAGCGGAATGAAAAAAGGGAAAGGGGATACGCTTCGGGATGAACGGAAATGGGAGATCATTGCGTTCAGTCAACCTTACCGTGCTGCTTCATTTCTGGCCTACGTGGAAGATCGCGCCCCCGCTCTGTCCCTGGACTGGTTTCGGACCGGGCTCAACAGGTATCAGGTGGTCATGCTCTACCGGAGCGAACGCGAACTGGCAGATGGCAGGCAGGCGATCGAAAGGCTTGGGTTGCATTCGAGCCTTTGACCGCACTTGACCGCACATGAACTCGCTGCCTTTGGTGCAGTTTTTTTCGTGCTCGTGTTCAGCGAAGCGGTGCTCGTAATCGTCTGTATGCAGGGTGGCATCTTGTACGCCAGGTTTAAGGCGTATTTATATGCCGTCGCAGATCGCTCGTTCCCCGCCGGTCTCCTTGGCGGGATGTAAAATCCCGCCCTACGGCGATTCGTGTACGCAATTGATTGAAATCGATTACGATTACGACAACGACCACGAAAACGAACACCGCTTCACTGATCACGGGCGGTTGTCAAAGCAATATTCACCCACTGAAAACCCGGAAGGTCCTTTAATAAAGGGGGGACGGGGGGATGTTGGGACGGCTGCATATCCCCCTTCGCTTCAAAAACGACGGACGGGAGAGCCGTTTTGAGAATACGACAAAGAGGTCACCCATGAAACACATCCTGATCCTCATATCTTTCCTGTTACTGAACCTGCCCTCCGCGCACGGGGCGTGCGAAAAGGCCGAGTCGATGTTCAGTTCGGCCACATCATGAACTGGGGCGGTCCCATTATGAGATGCAGGACTGGGATGCGGCCCGTTTTGCCCTTGACCGGGCGGTCCGCCTGGCGCGAACCGCCGAGGAGAAGGCCTGGGCGCTCCGGGCATTGGCACGGGTACACCGGCAAAGGGGCCAGGTCCGGGAGGCCGTGGTTTGCTACAGGACGGCCTTGAGATTTCAGGCGGACCGTGCAATGGAGCGCGAAATGATGGCCCTGGAACGGGACCGTTTTTACGCTATGCAAGGCGCCCGGCAGATCGCTGCGTCGCTCAACAGTCCCGTTTACAG
Organism: Deltaproteobacteria bacterium; assembly: GCA_019307165.1. Classification (GTDB taxonomy): domain Bacteria; phylum Desulfobacterota; class DSM-4660; order Desulfatiglandales; family Desulfatiglandaceae; genus JAFDKD01. The sequence goes on from JAFDKD010000918.1 coordinate 1,734, forward strand.
GGCCCTGGGCCTGGCTCCGGTCGTTGACGTGAGGGTGCATTTTGAATTTGATTCCTTCCGGTTGACAGTGGAGGGAAAAAGGCAAATAAAGGAGATGGGAAAGGCCATCGCCGCCCTGTACGGCAAACGCGTGACGCTCACGGGGCACACGGACGCAAGGGGAACGGAGGCTTATAACCTGGGGCTTTCCCAAAATCGCGCCCGCGCGGTCCGTTCCTATCTGCTTGAAAGCGTCGCTATGGATCCGTCCCTGATTCAATGGAAGGGCGAAGGCGAGCACCGGCTCCTTTTTCACGACGGCACGGAACTGGCACATGCATTGAATCGGCGGGTTGAAATCCGTCTCGACTAGTACTTAGCTGCATCAATCACTTGTAATGTGAGGCCAAGTAATATTAATGCGTTAAACCCAGCAATTATGGCGAATATTTATGCAGCTAAGTACTAATGTTGAATTAATTTGAAATTCTAAATTCTCTGCTCGTTTTTTTCGGGGGAACCATCATGCGATACCGGCTTGCCCTGTTTCTCATACTCCTCCTGCTGATTTTCCTCATGATCCACCCTTCCGCGCGGGCGGCGCGGCATGCCGTTCTGATCGGAATCCAGGACTATCCCGCCCATATCCGGAAACTGGCAGGTCCTGTGAACGATGTCATTTCGGTCAGGGACATGCTGGTGGACATCTATGGCTTCAGCAGGGAGAATGTGACCCTGCTTTTGGATCGAAACGCCACCCGGCGCCGGATACTGGAAACCCTGTCCGATCTGTCCCGAAAGACCGAGCCCGGCGACTTCATCTTTGTATTTTACAGCGGACACGGTACGAGCAGTCACGACCCCGATTCGGGTCTGGCCGTTGGAAAGACTACGGGGGCCCTGGTCCCCTATGACTTTCGGGTGGCGGAAGGGGACCGTGGAAAAACCCTTGCCGGTCTCATTATCGGCAGGCGGGACCTGCGCCCTATATTATTGGACCTGGACCGGGAAAGGCGCATGCTGGTGGTGTTCGACGCCTGTTTTTCAGGGAACGCGGTGCGGGCCTTGGGCATGCAGCAAGGAATCGGCAAGCACGTGGACCTGCCGTTTCCGGAATACCAGGCGCAGTTTGCGCCCGAGCCGGAAAAAGAGCCGTATCCCTACCGCAACATCATCTATATGTCCGCCGCACACGAGACGGAGCGGGCCGTAGATCTGAAACCGGGCGAAATGACCTTCGACGGGAAGGCCCACGGCGCCTTAACCAATGCCCTGCTCGCCGGGTTGGCGGGAAGGGCCGACACCAATCACGACCGCATCGTGACCTGCGAGGAACTATACCGGTATGTGCACCGGCGGGTCCAGGTGCACGGTCACACGCCCCAGATCCTCCACCGAACCCCCCTGGATGTGCCGGTTTTCGGTAAACCGGTGGTGCTGGACGCCCCGCTGGACACCGATGTTCGCATTGCCGCCCTTTCACGGTCCCTGCGCATCAGGATCGAAGGGGCCGACCGGGAGGCATTGATCCGGGACATCGGACCCACGCCCGGCATCCGGGTGGTTGCCGATGCCTATGACCTGCTCCTGAAAGAGACGCCCCACGGGGTTCCCCGGCCTTACGCCACGGGCGGTGCCCAGGAAAAGGCCCTCTTTTTCGAGGGGGAAAGGCTCGATTTTATCGTGGAGAGCGAGCGAGACGCGCACCTCCTTTTGCTGAACGTGGACCCGCACGGCAATGTCAATGTGATCCTGCCGGGGAGAGGGGAGCCCATGCCCTGCATTCAGAATGGGGGGTTTCTCCGCCTCAATGAGCTTGGGAGCGTTGAGATCCCGCTTGGCGTGGAGTATCTCAAGGTTTTTGCCTTTCCGGCGCCGGTCCCCGCGTTGGGGCCGTTTATTGAAAAGGGGACAATCACGGGCGGCGGGGAGATCGAATCGCTGATGCGGGTCATAGAGAACGAATCGGGCTGGGCGGAAACCACGACGCAGGTGGTCACCATGAAGCGGCCGGATGATCATTAGATCCGAGCGTGAGTAAAATGCCGGGCTACGATCCAGGCGAAGGCTTTAGATTCCCCTTCTGGTTTGACTTATAGGTGAACTATATGTAAATTATGTGAAATTTTCTGATTATTGTTTGCAAATGAGACAAAAATCCCTGGAACAAATCTTCGAAGCCTTAAACCGTGCCGACGTACTCTACCTCGTGGTTGGGGGGCTGGCCGTGGTGGCCCATGGG
>JAFDKD010000919.1:0-2095 GCA_019307165.1 Deltaproteobacteria bacterium
AAACGACACGGGCACAGGGGATCCATTTCAAAAGCGATGAAAGGATACTGGGTGACAGCGATTTTGTGGAATCCGTGTTGAAGGAGCAAGAAACAGATAGTTTCATGGGCGTTACCTTTTTCTAGAAAAAGAAGAAGAAAATTGAATGCGAAAACAAACTATCCCTTGCTCAGGTCGAGATAGCTGCTTTTCAAATCTATGATTTGGAAGGTGATACGATCCTGTTCGTTATACAGCGCAAGTGCACTTTCGGGAGGCCTTGCCTGTTGGAATAAGGTGCCCGTTTTCAGTTTGGCCGGATTCGACGCTGCCACCCCTTCTAATGACTCGGTGTATTTGTGGTGCGTGAGATAGCCGGGTCGGTTTTCGTTTATGAAGCAGTCCGGCAAACACCAATCCGAGCAGCGAACCCAGAACAGAAAACAGAATGGCCGCATTCTCACTTCCGAGGTGAATGCCCTCTCCCAATCCGGCCCCAGACACCGCTCCCAACACCAGCCCAGCCATCATGAGGATATAATATATTGCAGCACCCTTAAGCGCCGCGCCCGGGCTGTAGTCCAGCTGCACCAGATCTCCCTGGCGGGCCTTGATCTGATTCAGTGCCTTGATCACCATGGTTTGACTTGAACCCAAAGACCCACAGCAATGGGATTCGCCGCATTCATGACAGGATTCGGCTCGGTTCAAGGCCACAGCGGCCCAGCCGTTTTTGCCGATTTCGGTCACGATGCCGTTTCGCATTTCCATGTCTCATCACCCCCGCAAGTCACTATTCTCGCTCCCCTATCCATTTCTGCATGTCTTTGATGTTGCCCCTTTCTCTAATTTAGGACTTGGGAACTCTGAAATCAACAGATCGGTTCTTAAATACTTGAATATCTCATACTGGTTCATGTGTCAGGAATTTTATAAATTCAAACGGTAAAGCCGGTGTTGTATTCTATGAATCCAGTAATTATAGTATTTTAGTATGAAATAGTTTTGAAAACGATCAGTCATCAGGTTGCGTGATAAGGAGGGTCATTATGAAAATCAATAAAATATTGTGGCCGACCGATTTTTCCGGCAGCGCGCGTCAGGCGTTGGATTACGTAAAATCCCTGACAGGTAAATACCAGGCAGAGGTCCACGTGATGTACGTGATTGAGGATATTGCCCACCACAAGGGCTGGTACGGCGATTTTGAAAAAGATCGCGTTGACAAGATTGTGGAATGGGAGGAAAAAAAGGCAAAGGAGAGGCTGGAACAGATTTGCTCAGAATATCTCGAGGGTTGCCCGCTCTACATCAAGCACGTGGCGCTCGGCGACCCGGCACAGGAAATATTAAAATTCATTGACAAGGAAAAGGTCGATCTGGTGGTCATGTCGACCAAAGGGACCGGCGGGTACTTCACGTTCGGCAGCGTGGCGGAAAAGATCGTCAAGAACTCGAAGGCGCCCGTCGTAACTGTTCCGTCCACCGGCGAACCGGATGCACTCACCTGATTCCGTGTGGAGGACAACGCCCATGAAAATATGCCTTTCTAAAGAAAAGGTGTGTGTGATGAAGGGATTATGCCTCGCCAAGCCCGGATAGATGCGCCCTGTGCGTTACACCATGTCATATGTCGTGGTATCGAGCGTTGAAATATCTTCCGCCGGAAACACAAACGACACGGGCACAGGGGATCCATTTCAAAAGCGATGAAAGGATACTGGGTGACAGCGATTTTGTGGAATCCGTGTTGAAGGAGCAAGAAATAGATAGTTTCATGGGCGTCCCTCTTTTTTATGATTGTTATTCAAAAGACTTCACTGAAATACATAAATCCAGACAACTGTATTTGAAGTTCATGAGGCTGACGAACTTCCATGAAGGTCCGTCCACCTTGAACCAGTTCTACGTGGATCAGAGACAAGCCGGTAACAGCCAATATGATCCTGAACTCAATAGACAGTTTGCTATTTGGTATCTTACCAAAGGCATGGATGGCAGCGACAACGCTAATGATGTGGTTGATGCTCAAGTTGATGATGAATCTTTTAACAAAGGAGAATAAATCTGCGAAGGGTGTTCCCCCTACCCCCACCCCCCCCCCCCCCCCCCCCCC
>JAFDKD010000919.1:2117-2775 GCA_019307165.1 Deltaproteobacteria bacterium
ATCGAAGGGGGGAGGGAGCCGACAGGCCAGTCTCGTATACTGCATCCGACACGTCGGTATACAGGGAGGTTTTTTTTGAGGCTACCAATGCCGGGTTGATATTCTGCAAAAACAAAAAGGCCAGGCGAAACACACCGATGCGGAGACGGTGCATTCCACTGGCCTTACGAAAAGAGAGGTTGGCGTCTCTCCAGGGTTTTTTCAGTTGTTTAGAATCGGGTGCAGCCGAGGGAATTGGCTCCTTTCGGCGAACCTTTAGCAGCAGGGGGCACTGCCGTTATCTCCCCAAGCTTTCCGTGTTTTTTCAGCACCGGCTTTTCATAAGTTTGTTTCTCAACCTGGATTTTCTCTTTTTCCATGATGACCTCCTGTTTAGTGAATTGGATTCATATTAGCTGATTGTTGGGCGACAGTCAAGGGGCGGGATTGAGAACATTTGTGAAAAAGGGGACGTTGTTTCAATGTTGCGTAATTTTTTACCCAAAGGACTTCAGAATCGTGTTCGCGGCTGCAGCCAGATCCGGATCCTTTTCCGCCCTTTGCACCGCCCTGCTGATGGCCGAACGGTCCACATTCAGTCGACGGCCCACCTCGCTCCCCGATATCGACAACTCCCGAGTGGCTATGCCTTTGCAGGTTCCGCCTTGCTTCCGAAACG
>JAFDKD010000192.1 GCA_019307165.1 Deltaproteobacteria bacterium
CGGGGAGACCCTTCAGCGATCTTCTTGCCGAAATCGAGCACGCATACACGCTCTGATATATCCATCACCACGTCCATGTCATGTTCGATCATGACAATGGTGGTTCCCAGTTCCTCATGAACATCGAGAACGAACCGGGCGATATCTTCGGTTTCTTCCTGATTCATTCCGGCCATGGGCTCGTCCAGAAGCAGGACCTTGGGCTCCTGGGCCAGGGCCCGGCCCAGTTCCACCCTCTTCTGCACCCCGTAAGGGAGATTGCCGACCAGGTGCTTCCGCCATTGTTCCATTTCCAGGAAATCAATGACCTCCTCCACCTTGAGCCGATGCCTGTCCTCGTCCTCGGACCGGTAGCCCAGGAGCGCGTTTTTAAAAAAGCCGCTCTTGTAATGATGGTGACGGCCCAGAAGCATGTTGTCTATGACGTTCATGTGGGAAAACAACTCAACATTCTGGAATGTCCGGGCGATTCCCAGCTTGGCGATCTGGTCGGGCCGTTCCTTTGAAAAGCCCCGGCCCTCAAAAAGAATGGTCCCGCTGTCAGGCTTGTAAAACCCGCTGATGCAGTTTAGAAGAGAGGTCTTGCCCGCCCCGTTAGGCCCGATAATGGCATAGAGTTCGCCGGGTTCCACTGAAAGGGACACCCGGATCAGAGCCTGTATCCCCCCGAAAGCGAGGGATACATCTTTGATATCTAATAGTCCCATATTTTCTTTCTCAAATGAGGATTATAAGCTTGCAAATTACTGGAAGTGTTATCACTCAGGAAAGCCATCGTTTCCTGCGCTTGTAATGTTTCACCTCTGAAAATCTTTTCCTTTTCTCGTCCTCTTTAATGCCGAGATAAAACTCCTTCACATCCTCGTTCTTCATCAATTTCTTGCTGGGGCCGTCCAGGACAATTCTTCCGTTCTCCATGATATACCCGTATTCGGACACTGCCATGGCCATGAGGGCATTTTGCTCCACCAGCAGGATGGAAACCTTTTCCTCCCTGTTGATTCTCTTGATAATCTCGAAAATCTCGCTCATCAGAATGGGGGCCAACCCCAGGGAGGGTTCGTCAAGCATCATCAGCGATGGATGTGCCATGAGGGCCCGGCCGATAACCATCATCTGTTGTTCCCCTCCGCTGCAAAAACCCGCCTGCAGCTTCAGCCTCCCTCGCAGAACGGGGAAATAGTCGAGGACCATATTGTAATCCTGCTCAACTTTCGCTTTCCCGTCCCGCCGGGTATGGGCGCCTACGCGGATATTCTCATCCACCGTAAGTTCCCCGAAGACCCGCCGACCTTCCGGAACCTGAATTATTCCCAGACGGACAATCTCCTGAGGGTCCATCTTGTGGATGGCATGACCGTCAAATTCTATGGTTCCCTTCATGATCTCTCCGTCTTCGTAGTCCAGGAGGCCTGAGATGGCTGTCAACGTTGTGCTCTTGCCCGCGCCGTTTGAGCCCAGAAAGGCAACAATGCTCCCGTCCGGCACATCCAGAGAGATCCCTCTGAGAACCAGGATAATATCATTATACACGGCTTCGAGATTGTTTATCTGCAGCATGGATATCACAAACTCCTGTCAGGGCCCCACAATGGCATAGCAGTTACAAATGGAAGCGCTCATGTACTGGAGAGACAAATGAAATAGTCCTGCAACTGTTCCAATCAGGGCACTGCGGTTGATTCTATGGCCGGTTAAGCCACGTCCGTTGGACTTGGATTCTCTACATGAATCACGTTGACCATAGCGAAAGGCAGGTATACGTGTCAATATATAAAACGTTTTAGTTGCTCTCAATATCCTCATAGACATCGTTAAAAACCGAGGCGTACGGATCGCCAAAAAAGTCAAATAGGCGGAGGCGGCTTCCGGCGCCGGCTGGATTTGTCATGGTTGGAGTCCGGTAAAAACCAGCTGCTGCCTGGTACCCTTACTATAATAGAAACGTTTTGCTTCACAAAAAAACGGCGCCATGTATTTGTCTTCGATTTCAAATGTGGTTTTATTTTGGCATTTTGCGTCATTTCTCCTTCCTGTCAGCACTTTTGCTATCTATAGTTATCAGCGTATTGTTTATGCAATGACAGGGTGATGCTTATCCAGCGGCTGTACGTCTTCATCAAAGTACCGGTGGAAACAACTTGGCATCTGGTGATAATCGACTTCATTTATTTTATCTGAAAAGTCTCTGGCGTTGTAAGTGTTCCAAAACAAAATTACTTCGTCTCTCACGCCATGGTTTATGACTCGGTCGATAAGTGCTGCCATGGCTTTGCCGGTATACGTGCCGTCCAATCGGATTCCTTCTGATTTTTCAACATGATCTATGGCTGCCATTCCCTGTTCTGTAAAACCACCATATTGCCCTCCAAAGAAATCATGTGTGATATCAATTTCGTCATCGGTGAACTTCACTTTCGGAAAAGAAGGATCAAGCGACCGAATCAACGTCAGCGTTTTTCCGGACAGCTTAATAAATTTCTCTTTATTTCCAAATTTCTCGTCAACCACCCGCACAGAAACAACGCGGGTCTTAAAGCCAGCAGCCCTAAGCCCCAGAGTCAAGCCTACGGCCGTTCCCATCGAGCCTAAGGGGACAAAAATATAATCAGGTTCACGCATTCGTCCCAATGCAACCTGCTCTTTCAGCTCAAACCCGGCATTCACATACCCGACTATTCCCATTGGCGATGATCCGCCGGGCGGTATCACATAGGGAACTCTCCCAATGAGATATAGGGTATTTTCTCCTTTAATAGGGGATATTGTTCAAATAAGGGTATCATGAGCTATAGAAAGGGGGCCAACCCATCCCCCTGGAAGCTTCAGCGGATAGTGACGCCTCGACCCCGGAGATAGTCCTTTAACTCGCCAATCCCAATGATTCCAAAATGGAACATCGAAGCCGCAAGCAAGATTGTTGCGCCCGCTTGGATGGCCTCATAAAAATGCTCAAGGTTTCCTGCGCCACCGGATGCCACTACATCGGCCGAGACCGCTTCCTTGATTGCCCTGATCACCGGCAGATCATAACCGGCCTGAGCGCCATCGCCCGCTTTGCTGGTAGGCAAAATAACCGGAACTCCATAGCCGTCAACACGCTTTGCCCATTCGACCGCGTCAGAGCCTGTGGCTGTCCGTCCCCCATCGATATAGACTTCATAGCCTGAGGGCATCGCATCGTTCTGATCCACGTCGATGGCCACCGTCACCTTCTCAGCGCCGAGCGCTTTTACCATTTCTGCGACCAGTTCAGGCTTCCGGAAGGCGGCGCTGCTCGTAGACACCTTATTTGCGCCGGCATTTAACACCAGCTCGGCCGATTTCACATCAGAAATCCCGCCGCCAACGGTAAATGGCACCGACGTGACCTCGGCCACATGTTTGACGACATCGAGCATGGTCGCCCTGCCTTCCACCGTTGCCGTGATATCCAGCAGCGCCAGTTCATCTGCGCCGGCCTCACAATAGGCCCGCGCGCATTCGACCGGATCACCGGCGTCTCGAATGTCCACGAAATGGACGCCCTTGACGACGCGTCCGTTCTGCATGTCCAGGCACGGCATAATTAGAATCGGTTTGTCCATCGTTCCCTTCCTCCTTATCTTGTTTTCCTGAGCGGTCCCTTTCCCTCATGCCTGAGAAACACGTAGCGAGACAGCTTATCTCCAACTCTGCCCGGCCAGTTCTCTGAGCGACATGTCCAACTCTCTCACCGCCCATTTGAACGGAACCCACCTGCTGATGGCAAAACTAATGTATGGGAGCGGACTCGGGCTGATGGAATTCATCCGCCTGAGAGTTAAAAATCTCGATTTTGATAGAAACATAATATATGTAAGAGCCTCAAAAGGCAACAAAGACGGCATGTACGTGCCCAGGTAGATAGACTGAATCAGGTAGATAGTCTGAAGGTGGAAGACTGCTGTTAGGACACTTCAGCCTTCAGTCTTCAACCTAAATGCCTGAATCATCCGTCACTTGCCGCGGCATAGCTTTAGCGACGCCGGATCCGTCATCTCTCATCCGTACTTCTTGAGGTTGATTTCTTGATTGCTTCAGTATAGAAAAGGGATATGCGGAGTTTCGATTTTTGATTGGCGATTGCCGATTTCTTGCCGCGCCATAGCTCGTGAGAGCGACGGCGGGTTGATTTGAGGACTGGCGGGCAATGGATGGCCGGGGGGCTGATTCTGTCATAGCAAATCCCCCTGTGTCCCCCTTTTTATAGGGCGGTAGGGCGCATTTTTTATATAGCCCTTTTTTCATTGCCAGGGCTGTATACCGAACATCAGGAGAGGATTATGTCGGCAAATAGAGACGTGAAAATCGTACGGACCACATCCACATTTGACTGCGGCGGCCGGTGCCCCCTGAAGGTGCACGTGAAGGACAACCGCATCATCCGGGTGGACGGGGACGAGGCGACGGGGCCCGACCAGCTCAGGACCTGCCTCCGGTGCAGGGCCATGAGGCAGTATGTGCACCATCCCGAACGGCTCATGTACCCGCAAAAGCGGGTGGGCGAGCGGGGCGAGGGAAGGTTCGAGCGCATTTCATGGGACGAGGCCCTGGATACCCTGGCCGGCCAACTCAAGCGGGTCAAGGAAACTTACGGCAATTCGGGCATTTTCCTGGCCACGGGCGGCGGCTATCTGGCGAGCCTCCACAATCCGGGGCTGGCCGCTACCCGATTGCTGAACCAGTTCGGCGGGTATGTGACCCACTATGGCAACATTTCTTCCGAGGGCGCGGTCTGGGCCTCGCTCACCCAGTACGGCTCGGTCATGGTGGGGCACAGCCGGGAGGATATGCTCAACTCCAGACTCATCATCCTCTGGGGCTGGGACCCGGCCAGGATGATCTCCGGCACCAACACCATGTACCATCTCATCCGGGCCAAGGAAAACGGCGCCCGGGTCATTGCCGTGGATCCCAGATACCACGACACCGCGGCCACCGTGGCGGACGAATGGGTCCCCATCCGGCCGGGCACGGACACCGCCGTCATGGTGTCCATGGCCCATGTCATGATCCGCGAAAACCTGCACGACCGGGCATTTCTGGACAAATACACGGTGGGGTTCGATAAGTTTCGGGACTATGCCATGGGGGATGAGGACGGCGTCGTTAAAACGCCGGCGTGGGCCTCGGAGATCTCCGGCGTGCCCGCGGAAACCATCGAGCGGCTGGCCCGGGAATACGCAACAACCAAACCCGCCGCGCTCATGGACTGCCAGGGCCCGGCCCGGAGCGCCATGGGCGAGCAGTACAACCGGTGCGCCGCCACCCTGAGCGCCATGACCGGCAACGTGGGGCGTCCCGGCGGCAGTGCCTGCGGCGGCCTCATGGGCCTGCCCATAGGCCACATGTTCCGCATGCCGGGCATCCCTCCCGGAAAAAATCCCGCGGAAACGGACGGTCCCAACGTCAAGGGGACCTTGGATATCCGTCTCCGGGTGGTCAAGCGGGTCCACATCAACACCATCTTCGACGCGATCCTGGAAGGCAAGGCCGGCGGATACCCGGCGGACATCAAGATGATGTGGTCCATGTGCAACAACTACCTGAACCAGACCGGCAACAGCAACAAGGCGGCCCGGGCCCTCAAAAAACTCGAATTCTTTGCGGTGAACGAGTTGTTCGTGACCGCCCAGGCCCGGTACGCGGACCTGCTTCTGCCCGTGACCAGCGCCATGGAACGAAACGACCTGACCCGTCCCTGGCCCTCCGGTCCCTATTTCACGATCATGAACCGGGCAATCGAGCCGCTTGGAGAGTGCCGATCCGACCTGGACATCGTGGCCGACCTGGCCGAACGTCTGGGCTTCAAGGACTTCAATCCCTATACGGACGACGAGTGGCTGCGGATCTTCATGGAAAAAACCCCCGATCTGGCCGAGCACATCACGGACTTTGATGCGTTTAAGCGGGAAGGCATCCACCGGGTGAAACTGGACAGGCCGATCGTCGCCTTCCGTGATCAGATCGAGGACATCGACAAGAACCCGTTTGCGACCCCTTCCGGTAAAATCGAAATCTATTCCCAGCGGGTGGCGAACGTGGATCATCCCCTGTGCCCGCCCATTCCCAAGTACATGAGCACGCCGGAGGACCGAAACGATCCCCTGGTTGAAAAATACCCCCTCCAGCTGCTCACCCCTCATCCCAAAAATCGTGTACACTCCGAACTGTACCTGGTGCCCTGGCTCAGGGAGGTTGAACCCCACCGGGCCTGG
>JAFDKD010000193.1 GCA_019307165.1 Deltaproteobacteria bacterium
GTATCCAGCCGGACCGTTTCCGCCGGATAAAAGGGTTCCTCGCGGTTGAGCAGCCGGGTCGCTTCGTGGACCGCGGCATCGGCCTCTTTGAGGCCCTGCTTATCGGATACCGGGCCCCTTGCCCGGCCCACCACCCATATGCCGATGCGATTGGTATAAATGGGCTGGTTGTTCACGTTGTCGCCCTGGAAAAAACCGCCGGGGCCCGTGTGTATTCCCAACAGCGCGGCCATGGGCCCCGTAAAAGACGCGGGTTCCAATGCCTCTTCCAAGACAATCCGGTCGGGATGAAGGGAAACCCTTTCGCCAAGAGCGTCATCGTCGAATGACACCCGCATGCGCCCGCCGGTCATCTCGATTACGGGGGCCGAGTTTGATTTGGCGAAGAGCACGCCCGCCTCCCTCGCCTGTCGAGCCAGCCGTTCAAGACCCGAATCGGCCACCTTGAAATGCTCAAGAAGGAAAAACACCCTGCCCTTGTCCTTTGCAGCCAGGCGGATCGCCGCTTCCATGCCCCTTTTCTGGGAAATGGGATGCGGGGTATGGGTAAACCCGCTGATCAGGACGTGGGTCAGCCCGTTTCCGGCATAAGGCTCCGTCCCTTTGGCGCCCCCATAAAGTCTCTCTTCCAGACGGGAGAGAGACCGGACGGTCCCGGATTCCGCCAGTCCCCATGCCGCATACGGGTCGGCAAAGCTTCCCTCGGGAGCCAGAATAACCGCGCCTGCATCCGCCTCCACATGCCGGCCGTTTTCCAGCCGGGCCATCACATGAAATGCCCCGGGAAACCCGTCAAACGAAACGAGGCTTGCCGGGGACCATATTTCGACCCCCTCATCCGGTACGACGTTGTGCGTTGTCCGGGCAAGATCCCCCTCGGGGTCGAGCAGGATCACCCCGCAGCCCCTGTGCGAAAGCGCTGCGGCGACCGCACGAGCGGTCGCGCCGCCTCCCACCACCAGGACGGTGGTGGAGACGAGTGGGTGATCGGATATTTGTTGTTCGTGAAGACTCATTTATTTTGCGCTGTTATGGCAAACTTTATCAAATATAAATAATAAAAAGATCCACCACAGAGAACTCAGAGAACACAGAGGATTATGTTTAAAACTTTCACATCTTTTCTTTAATCATCTTCACATTTTTTCTCTGTGCTCTCTGTGTGCTCTGTGGTGATATCTTTATTTGCGGCTATGCCGCACATGTGACTTTGTGTCTCTGAGTGAAAACTTTATTTTCTATCGCCCAGGTATTTCGCCATCCGCCCCGCCGCCGCCTTGGCCCCGGCAATGGATTCGGCCACGTCCAGGGGGCCCTCGATCGTGCCGGCCAGGACCAGCCCGTCCGCCGACCCGGGCAGGGACAGAAATCCGTCCTCGTCCGCGACCAGGTCCAGATTATCCCGAAAAAACGGGTTCGCGGGGCCGGGCATCAGGCCTATCGACAGGACTGCCATGTCAAATTCCCCGGTCACGGTCCTTTGTGCCCCTTCATCATAATAGCTCAAGGCAATTCGATCGCCTTCCGAGGCATAAAAATCGCCCGGCAGGCCGAGAACAAGGCGCATTTTTTCCCGGGCCTCGTGGTAGTACCGGTCGAAATCCTTGCCGAAATTCTGGATGTCCATGTAAAAGACCGTCACTTCCACGCCCGGGTCGTCATGCACCAAGCGCAGTCCCATACGGAGGGCGAAACCGCAGCAGATCCGGGAGCAGAACCCGTGGCCCAGGGCCGTATCCCGGCTTCCCACACATTGAATGAACGCGACATTTTCGGGCGCCCGGCCGTCCGAAACCCGATGAATGCGACCGCGCTCGCGAAGCATCATGTCCAGATGTTCGGCGGTGATCATGTTCTCGAACCGCTCGAATCGGTATGCCTTTTTGTCTCCGGGATCGAACGGCTCGAATCCCGTTGCCAGGATCAGGCCGTCACTCTCCCAGGCCCACGACATCTCGGTCGGATTTGGATCGATGGCCCCCTCCGGACAAAGAGATTCGAGTCGTTTGCGCCGGTCCGGGTCCAAACCAAGCCACACGTGGGGATCTATGGCGTAATACGGTCGGAGATGACGCGACGGGGCCCTCAAAACCATGCCTTTGGATTCAGGCGGGCATTTTTCAAAACAGACCCCGCAGCGCGTGCACTTTTCCGGGTCGATGACCGGAGGCATCGTCTTGAAAGCTGCACGAAATCCCCCGTTTTTTCGACCGATACTTCCGATCTCCGTCTGAAGTTTTATCTCGAAGGGTCGTTCCTCGGAAAGGGTTCGGAGCAGGTCCTCCACCAGGCAGCCGTTACACTTGAGACATCGGTCCGTGGCCTTGCAGGCAAGATACGCCCCGTGCCCGCCCGCAAACACCCCCTTTTCAACCAGGCGCGTGTCAACGCCCATACGGGACAGCTCCAGCGCGGCTGTCAGGCCCGCGACACCGCCGCCGATGACAAGAACTCGCTTTTGGGGAGATAGCAGTTCCGACATTGTCTTCAAATACCGCGTCTCAAGTGGCCACTGTAAATTTACGGTTCAGGGTTCAGGGTTCAAAGGTTCAGGGTTAGATGCCTTTCGCTCATACTCATATCTGTAAAAAAAGGTTCCCCGTTCCAGGTTCCGGGTTCCCGGTTAGGGCTGGTCTTTCTTTTAACCCTGAACCCTGAACCTTTGAACCTTTGAACCTTTGAACCTCTGAACCCTGAACCTTTAAATCCCTGAACCTATCTCACCCCCGCCTCTTCCAGAATCCCCCGCAAGCGTTCCTCATGACCGTCCAGGGTCAGGTGCACGCCGCCGCACAGGCCGGCGTTTTTGATCTGCCGAATCATCTCCGCCATCCGCGACCCGGCCTTTTGAAGCATCTCCGCCTCATCGTCCAAACCCTTGATCTCGGCCCTTATGCCCTCGGGTATGTCGTTGCCGGGAAGCTTCCCCTTTTCCCACAGGCCAACTTCCCGTGCCGTAACCAGGCGGACGCCCGCAAGGACCTTGATGTTGCGCCCTTTCATTTTTTCAAAAAACGGGGACGCGGCATCCATGTCATAGATATCGAGGGTCTGAATGAATTCCGCGCCCGCGGACAGCTTTTTTTCCAGCTTGAGCAGGTGCGGTTCCGGGGGGTCGGCCTGGGGATTGGCAACGCACCCCACGCAGAAGGCGGCCGCGCCGTCCAAGTCGTTTCCGCCCGCGTCCCGCCCCGCCGCCAGTTCCCGCACCATCTCAATGGCCTGGACGGAATCCAGGTCGTACACCGGCTTTGCATCGGGTGTATCGCCGTAGTTGAAATAATCGCCGGTCACACAGAGGACATTTCGAATCCCAAGGGCATGGACGCCCAGCAGTTCGCTGCATGCGGCCAGCCGATTCCGGTCCCTGCACGAGAGGGTGTATATGGGTTCGAGGCCGGCATTTCCGGCGATTACGCATGCGGCCGGCGATCCCATGTGAATCCTTGCGGACCGCGCCTCCGAAAGGTTGACCGCATCCACAAGACCCGATAGGGCTTCCAGTCCCTTATGGAACGGATCAAGGTTCGTTCCCTTGGGCGAGGGGACCGCGGCCGTAATCAGGAATTTGTCCGAAGCGAGGGCTTCCTTAAAGCGACTCATTGGCCGGGGTTCTCCTCTCGTAGGCCTTGTGGGCGATGCGGGCCGGTGTGGTGGTTAAGCCATGGCTTTGCGGCGGCGCGATCGCTTTGATCTGATCGAGTCGACCGGTGTTTTCGAGCCGCTCGTAAATCAGGCGCCACGCGCAGGGTTTCGCGGGGTCCACCTCGCACATGCCGCCGCGCATGCCCGAGCAGGGCCCGTTCAGCAGGCCTTTGGGGCACATGGTCACCGGGCAGACCGCGCCGGTAAGGGCCAGATAACACTGGTTGCACATGCGGCAACGCTCGGTCCAGAGCCCCACGTCGTCGTTCGCCCCGATAAAGGCCGTGTTCACGCCGGGCAGAACCGGTGTATCCGGATACATGTCCGATAAAAACTGCACGCCCACCCCGCAGGCCAGCGAGAGCACGGCACCATAGTCCGGGACCTTCCGTCTCAATTCCGACAGGAACTCCTTGTCGCACTGGCGCTCCACCGTGGCTTCCCCGATGTTCAGGGTTCTTCCGCCCATCTCCGAAAAAATGGCCAGTTGTGCAGACAGGATGCCCACTTCCTTTTCCCCGCCGGCCAGGCAGATGGCCACGCAGGTCCCGCAGCCCACGATCAACACGCTGTCAAAACCTTCGAGGCTTTCCGTGATTTCTTTAAACGGTTTTCGTCCGGCAATGATCACTGTTCCCTCCGACTAAAAGACACGAAGTTCCAAAAAATATTCACCACAGAGAGCACAGAGAACTCAGAGGATTATATTTTAAACAATAGCAAGACACGGCCTATTGATTCGAGCAAATCAGACTCCAGTGTCCGGTGCACGTCGAGCATGCCCCCAATGACTTTTCCCGCAAACGCATCTTTTTGAAATAATCTCTGTGCTCTCTGTGTGCTCTGTGGTGATATCTTCTGTTGTGGTTACGCCGCTCTACGATCTTCGTGGTGAATTACTCTGCTCTTCATCATTCATCATTTCTTGTTCGATATTCGATATTCTCTTTGCCCTGGGTCTTTTGATCGCCGGACGCCGCTTGCATCCGAATCGGATTAGGCCCCAGGGCTCGAATCCGATCGGTCATCTCACGAACCGTCTCGGCCCACAGGGGCGCGTCCGAGGCGTCGATGTGGGCCATCTCGAGCCGCCCCTCCCCGAGACCCACCTCATTCAGAAGGTCTTTGGCATATGCCACCCGCTCTCTCGCTCTTAGATTTCCTTCCAGGAAATGGCAGCCGCCGACCTCTCACCCCCCCACCAGCACGCCGTCCGCGCCGGCCTGAAACGTCCTCAGGATGTGCAGCACGTCGATCCTGCCCGTACAGGGCAGTTTCACCAGGCGCACGTTGTGGGGATATTGAAGGCGCATGGACCCTGCCATGTCCGCGGCCGTATAGGTGCAATAGGTACAGACCATGGCAACGATTTTCGGATCGAATTCACTCATTTTTTTACCACGGATTATTTAGCGCGGCGTAGCCGCAACTAAAATCAATCTCTCACAGAGTCACAGAGTTCGCAGAGAAATGAAAAAAATAAAGTATGAATTGCGTCGAATCTGATCGCTCAATCTCATGGGCCCCGTCTTAATCTTTTTACACATTGTGATTACACGTTCGCGCTTTCAAATTTCCTGAACACTGCGTAACAAGAGCACCCATAACCAGTTCCACGGCCCACGCCTTAAAAAGCAGCCCACAATATCCGTGCCATCCGTGTCATCCGTGGTTAATTTTTTTCCTTCCACCTCTTGCCACGGCGAAGCTGTCCTTTAGCGAAGCCGGGTCCACCTAAACACACAACGCCATTTCCTTCGCGATGATCTGATCGTCCCGCATATGGCTCACCTGAATCAGCTTTCGGGGGCACGCGCTTGCGCAGATGCCGCAGCCATGGCATTCGGCCGGATCGATATCCACGAAGCCGTCTTCCGCCACCTTGGGCACACTGAACGGGCAACTCCGCACGCAGGTCAGGCAAACCACACAGTTGTCCCGATCGACCACCGCCACCTCGCCGCCGGCCATCATTTTCTTTTTCGAGAGCACGGCTGCCGCCCGCGCAGCGGCGCCTTTGGCCTGGGCAATGCTTTCATCGAAAAATTTCGGTCCGTGGGCCAGCCCGCACAGGAAAAACCCGGCATTGGCGAAATCGAGCGGTCTCAATTTGACATGGGCCTCCAGAAAAAACCCATCCGGGTCCATGGGCAGCTTGAGGGCCGTCGCCAGTTCACCGGCCGTGGCCTCCGGCCGCACGGCCACGCTCAGGACCAGGTAGTCCGCCCGGATTTCCAGGGTCTCGCCCAGATTCCGGTCGAGCACCCGTACCTCAACGCGGTCTTCGTTCTCGGATACTTGTGGCCCGTCCTCGGGCTCGTAGCGGACAAACTGCACGCCCGCCTCCCGCGCCTGTTTGTAAAGCAACTCATACAGGCCGAACGTGCGCATGTCGCGATACAGCACGAAAACCCGGCTCTCCGGATACATTTCCCTGACGCGCAGCGCATTGGTAACGGCCTGGGTGCAACATATGCGACTGCAGTAGGGGTGGGCTTCGTCCCTTGAGCCGACGCATTGAATCATGGCCACGCAGTCCGGGGCTTCCGGCAACCCTTCGCCTGCGGTGAGACGTTGATGAAACGACCGTTG
>JAFDKD010000920.1 GCA_019307165.1 Deltaproteobacteria bacterium
CCGAAGCCGTTCCTGAAGACGCTTGAAACCATCAGCAGAAAAGATCGACTGCTGGTCGATCAGATCCTTCTCTAAGGCCGAAACGACCTCCGACTCGGTTACGTCCACGGCCCGGATAACGCTGAAACCGTGAAATTCGAATTTATCGGGCCTGATGAACTTGGACAGAAGCTCGATGTCCGTGATGTTTTCGGCAATAGCGGCCCGCTCTTTCTCGCTAAGCTTTCCGGGCGCACCCACGGTCCGAACTTCCACAAACTGCAGGTCAAGCGTTATCCTGAAATAGCGGTCCAGGCCGGTCTCCTGATCCTGCACAATGCGAATGATAGGCGAATCCAGTCCCTGTTGAAGACCGTAGATTCTGTCCAGAACCAGAAAGTAAGCCCTGAGCAACCCGCCTTCTTCTGAAACCCCCTGGTCGTCCTTGATCCTTCCTTTCAGGAACCCGTCCTCCCCAACCATGAGTTGTTTGAATCTGGGAGACTGATAAAAAGGCTGAGACGTGTAAGGGGTCAAGGCCCCAAACACTTCAGTATTCCAGGAGGCGGCCGGAAATACAACGCTCATGAGCGGGATCAAGAGATCCTGATAATTCTCCAGGATGGACACGTCTTCTATGGCGCCCTTAAGCGCGGGCGTTTCATTGATCCGCCCCTCAAACACCTCAAACATAGACCCCATGTGGGAACAGGCCGGAGCCACGTTCTTTCTCCAGAAATCCAGAAGAGGCTCAAGGCTGAGCACAGACCTGAATGCATGATCATTTTTGTTTTCCGTCATGACTTACCTCCTTGGTCCATTAAACCATTTTAACCATGTGACAGGTAATTTCAAGATCCGGCCCAAGTCGGCGAATTTCTACTATCTCTATCAATCACCGCCGGATTCATCATCCTCAAACCCGGGTGCAAAACCTTTGCCCCAATCTTTAATTCTCGGTTGAAGCCCATATTCGGATTTGGTAGTAATCGACAGATTCAGACCCTGACTTTTACCCTGTGCGATATAGGATCCCTCAGACATCCTGAGGGCGCCCATCGGCGTTACCACTATGGCAGACTGGTTCTGAACAGGACAGAAATGCTCACAGTATCCGCATCCGGCGCATTTCTCTTCGCGCACCTGGGGAACGGGTACCGGGTTCCCTGGTTCTTTTCTGAATTCCACCGCCTTGTAGGGGCAGACCTCGTCGCATACCATACAGCTTTTTTGCTGCTCCCATGCTAAACATTTCCGGCGAAAGATCACTGCCGTGCCTGTCTTCGCCCAGATGCGTTCGTTTTTTAAAAGACTTCGTATGGCATCCGTGGGACATACCTCCCCGCACATGCGGCACTCCGGGCTGCAGTAGCTGCGCCTTAAGTTGAGACCGGGGCTGAAAAGGCCCATGAATCCGGCGTCGAGCCAGATGGGTTGGAGCGTATTCGTGGGACAGGCGGCCATACACTCCCCGCAGCGGCTGCATTGGGCTAAAAAACCCATCTCAGGCAGGGCGCCCGGCGGCCTGATAAGTCCCTGTGGCGCTACTTGGCCGGGCCCCGGCTTACCGTGAAGAGAATTCAGCCCGGTGAGACCGACTGTGGCCGTGGCAGCCCCGAATAGGCCTGAACATATAAATTGACGCCGGGTAAAAGAGAACCGATGCTTCTCAAGCACCTGTTCACTTCTTACCCTGTCAAATAGAATGGCATTTTCAGGGCAGGTATTTTCACAGGTCCGGCATACGATACACTCTTCATGCAGGGCAACGCGGGGGTCTTCCGGCATGATCGCGCTCATGGGACAGGAATTGGCGCATCTTCCACAGTCCGTGCAATCATCAGAGACATCCCGGCGGATCAGTGGCTTTTTAGACAAAAGGGCCATGAGGGCGCCGGAAGGGCAAAGATTGCGGCACCAGAAACGGGGTGAAGCCTTGGCCAGGAAAAACAGAGCTCCGAAGAACGCAAGGATGAAAAATTGGGTAGCAAAGCGCGGGGTGGCGATTTGCATGAAGATAAGGGTATCCATATCCAACCACTCTGCCAGGGGGTGGATGAGACTCAGTATTTCATTGGAAAGGAAAACAAGAACAGGATGAACAAGGAGGC
>JAFDKD010000921.1 GCA_019307165.1 Deltaproteobacteria bacterium
GTTTTTTTCCCACTGGCGACTGCAACCTGGCCCCTTCATGATTCGACATTCCTTGTTCGATGTTCGATATTCAAGCCTCACCCGGGTGCAATGAAACGCCTGGGATTTCTGCCAACGCACGAGTGTTGCCCAAAGCCTGCGCCCCTCAGCCCAGCACCGCCTCCCATCGCTTCACCAGCGCCTCGGCGTCGAAGGCCCCCAGGCCGTTCCCGGTCATAAATTCAAAAATATCCATGCTGTTCCCCCGAGCCCACCACGCCTTGAGAAGCGGACCCACGTCACCCTCGAACATCCAATCGGGCCCGTAAAGCGTCCGGAGATGCCTTTCCATTTTGGCCTCGCCCATCCATCCCAGGACGTAGTCCATGCAATAAAATTCAGGGACCAGGTCGAACAGATGGCTTTCCGGCTGGTAGGTGAATCCCGTAAAGCCCGTCATCAGCTCCGCGTAGCGCTCGCCGCTTGTCAGATCCCCGCTTGAAAACATTTCGTACTCGGCCATGAATTTGGCCGCATACCGCCTGAACACGGAGAAGTCCTTGAGCACCTTGTAATATGCCAATTCCTCCGCCTCGCCGGGCTTCAGTCCCACATGCCGGATCAGGAAGGGCTCTGACAGGGCCACACCCTGAAGCAGAAAGGCGAATGTCTCGGAAAGATTGAACGACGTGGCCATGTCCCGTTCCACCACGGACAGGTCAGGCGATGTGTACACCGCGGAAAAGCCGTGCCCCAGTTCGTGCCAGAGGGTTTCCAGGTCGATGCACCCGCCGGCGGGCTTCATAAGGACATAGACTTCTTCGGGGACCTGCAGAATAAAAGACATGGCCTGGGCGCTCTTTCCCGCCTCACTGCCGATCTCCAAATTAAGCCCGGGGGTGTTTTCGGGGTCCATGCCCCATTGCAGGAAATACCGGGTCAGGTCTTGCAGGCTGTGCGGGGGCAGGTATTTGTCGAATTCGCCGAGACCCAGGAGGTTAATGGCGTCGAAACGGGTCAGTTCCCCGAGCGTCCGGCCGAACCTTTTTCGGCTCCATTGCTCCATGGCGGCGAAATAGAGATCGTCCGTATCCTTCAGGAGTCGCTCCATGCGCCCATAGTACGCATGGTAATCGATTCCTTTCTTGCGCTTGCAATAGTCCACGTAACCATCGAACCCAAAATCTTTCCGAAGGACCTCCAAAAGAATGTTCCAATAATTCAGCGCAAAAGGTTTGAGAAATTTACAGAGCGGGCCCGTCTCTTTTTGAAGGACCCGTCTATTTTCGTAGGTGCTTGACTTCTGGCACCACGGGATGATCTCGTGAAAGTAGATCTTCCGTCCGTCCACGTGGGCGGAGGCGCCCCGCATCCAGGTCCTCATCTCGGTCTCGTGGGGCATGAGTATTTTCTGAACATAATGGTCGATGAAAGCATGAGACAGGCGTGTCCTGGCCATATCGTCTTCGATTTCCGAAAATCGGGCCCAGGTGCCCAGGTCCAGGAATTCCTCAAAGCCCTCGTAAATTTCGTATGCGGCAAACGGGCTTTTCTGACCCATCCACTGGGCCAAGGCCGTGACATTGGCACGGTAATTGAGATGATGAAGGGTGTTTTCCAGGTCCGATTGGTTCATGACCGATCTCTCACAGAGATATATTTTTCGTTCACTTTCATTGCATTGAAGTTATTCCATGGAATAAATCGGGCAGGCCGTGAAAAACGCGCCTGCCCGAAAAATCATTCAAGACCCATGCCCCTATCGGTGCAGGCCCGGTTGCCGGCGGATTAAAAAATCGCGTCCGCCGAGCAATTGCTGATACAGGTCATGCACTTGATGCACTTGCTTTTGTCGATAACGGCCGGTTCCTTTTTCTGCCACGTGATGGCGTCCGCCGGGCATTTTTTAAAGCAGATGCCGCACTTGATGCATTTCTCCTCGTCCACCTCGAACTGAAGAAGCGCCGGGCACCGTTTGGCGGGGCAAGTCTTGTCAAGGATGTGGGCCTCGTACTCGTCCCTGAAGTACTGAAGGGTGGAGAGCACCGGGTTGGGGCCGGTCTGCCCCAGCCCGCACAGGGCGCCGTCCTTGATCATGTCGCTCAGTTC
>JAFDKD010000194.1 GCA_019307165.1 Deltaproteobacteria bacterium
CTGCTTCATCTTCACAAGCCCACTATCCATCATCAATTTCATGACTTCCAAGGTCTTGTATGTTTTGATTTCGAATTCCTTTGCGACCTCCAGCATGTCTGAATCATCCGTTACAACCGGGATTTTCAGTACATAGGAATAAGCCAGCCCGACGATATCCACTTCGGAAACGCTGAATTGACTATCTCTGGCAAACTCTCTGATGAAGAAAAAGGCATGGTTGATTTCCGAACGCTGTGTTGTATTTGGAGAAAAACAGTCCTTTCTGTTATCGCTAAATTCCTGCTGGGTGACCCAGAAAAATTTGTTTTTCAGGGTTGGGCTTTTCTCATACTCTTTGTCCAATTCCTCTATGACTCCAAGGCAGTGTTTTTCTCTTCCGAAAGAGGTTTTCAACAATGGGCGGATACTCTGAGTAAGTCTGAAATAGGAACAGGAATCTACGATGATATTGCAGGAGGGCATTAGCAGAGTTCTTCGCACAGGTATTGAGCATCTGCCAGCGGCAAATTGAGTAGGCTCTGGATAAACCCGGCAGACTTCTTATTGTCTTTTAGAAATGATATCAATGCGTCGAAGAAGGGGCTTTGAAATACCTTCTTCGAGCAGGACATATATTCAGCGGCTGTAGGTTTCTTGTTTTTGAATAAATACTCCGAAACGGTAGGAAATTCCTTACTAAAAACCGTCGTGGCCTTGTAGATCGATCTATTTGTGTCGAGGTCGATTACAGGTTCGTTCATATGTCTCGCATACTTATTGATCTCATAGTAGACGGTCAGGGGAGAAACGACCAAATCTTTGGCGATTTCCTTTAGCCGATTAATCTGTTTGGGGATACTGCGGAGTCGGCGCATCTGGATATATTCATTTTCAGCAGTCTCTTTGTCTATCAGAAGGGCTCCTGCAAAGGCATCCGCAAAGTCCTCCGCGTCGTCGCTTTTCAGATCGGGGGATTTAGCATGTCCCAACTCGTGCGCCATCCAGAATTTAAAATCATGTATCCTGCTGTCCAGATTCAGATAGATCCACGTTGTCGTGGTCTTGGGGAGATAAATGTGCAGCGCATTTTCATGCTGATCTCTGTTCCCCCAAAAAACCGGGATAATGACGGCATGGTACTGGTTGAAAAAAGATATGAGGTTTTGAAAGGGGATCTCCGCTATCCCGGTCGCACCGATCTCTTTTCTTATCTCCCTGGTCACTTGATGAACGTATTCGTAACCCTGGTTTGGATCAATCAGGGAAGGAGGTCGTGAAAAATGATCAAAGGGCAGATAGGGTACGAGTTTTTCCAAGAGAGAGCCCATGTATTTGGCGGACTCGATATATTCCTTTGAAATGTTATGCCCGCCTTTCTTTCTGAAGGCGATGATCGGGTCCTCTTCAGTTGCTGATTTTACCACGATTTCATCAAAAGAAAGTTGCAACAGTCTTGCGAGCCTCAGAAGTTTTTCCGGGCGAGGGAATTTTTTATTTTTCATCCAGTTAGAAACAATTTGTCGGGAGACACCCAGTTCTAAGGCCAATTTCGACTGACTTAAACCCATTGAACCAAGTTTTTCAGTGATTTGTTCTATGTTTAATTCCCTGTCGGAGCGTTTACTTTGCATAACACCTCTGGGTATATCAATTTGTGATAAGACATTAATAAAAATATTAAAATAATAATAAATCAACAAAAAGTGTCAATATAGAGTTGGAATGGATTAATAGGTTTGTATAATAATTAATCTGTCAACTGTTGTCAACCAAAAAGACGTGGCATGGGGCGTTGTCTGTATTTTTATTGGCTTTTTATTGCACTGTGCATAAGGGGTAGCAAGGATAGCGTTCCCAAATGATCTGCAAAGATCTCAGCCACTGATCATTTCAAGAAAAGAAGTTGATGTGTCATGCCGCTCAAACAATGCCTGGACCCACCGGACTATACCCCGTAGCGTGAGTTACGGGCGCCGGCCGGATCGGGAACAATCCGCCGCAAATGCCTCTTCCAAATCCACGGCAAGATCACCAACTTCGAGAAATTCATAAATCTCCCGGCAGACCTCTTCGGGCAGCTTGTTAAAATATGCAATCACAGCATTTCCGTCTAAAACGACCATGTCATAGGCGTTTTCAATGTCGAATACTCTTTCAGCAAAGGTGCTTCCGGGGCGCTTGTTCCGCTTTACCGGCAACCATAGCCATTCCAGGATGCATAGCGTTATTTTTTCTCCAAGGATACACGGTTCGCCATGTTCAAGGCCCATCCATTCCGGATACGAGTCAATCCGGTCATCAATTTCTTCCAGCGCCCTGAAAAAAAGATCCGGATCCCCAATTTCTTCATAGACATCGTCGATGAGTTTCAACATATCTTCACCGATTCGATCAAGGTCCCGGGCAAGGCTCAAACCATCAAAATAGGGCGGTTCCCAATGATGGTCCTGAAACGCATATTTCCCCTCCTCATCACCGACCTCGCAGATGAGATCTTCGTAGTTCCGCCAGAGGGAAGACCATAACTCCATGGTTCGCTGGAGGGAGGCGATTCGCATGGTTTTGCTTCCACTTACGGCTTGTTGTGGTATCGCCATGACCCTTTTCACAGTTCTTGCCATGTCAGGGTCTGATTTGTCGAATTGGTCCACATACGCCTTCAAATCAACATTCGCCGACAGGATATCAAGCAAGCGTACGATCTGCTCCGATGTCAAAGAATCCACAAGCATCCGCCCGATACTCGGTTCGCCTTTCCGCATTTCTCTGTCTGATCCTCCATTTTTGTCAGATCCAGTGTGACCTTATTTTTCTTATCCAGTATATTTTTCGAATAATTCTCTCCCGCTGAAAACCTGCGCTTCAGTTCCTCCGTCCATGTTCTCTCCCCTTCTTGAAAAACGGTTGAACATTCAGGCGCTCCTGTGGGCAAGGAATGAAAGGCGTTCGTTTTTACAAGGTTTGATTAATTTATTTCCAATTAAGTGCGACTGTCGGGACTCGCCCACTGGAGCTTGTTTATAAGACCGTTGAAGTAATTCCACTTTCGGGTCAGGTGCTGGAAGCGTCCCGCGACAATTCCCGGAGATACCTGGAGGTCTCCGGCAAGGCGGACCGCGGCTGCCTTTGATCGAAGCTGGGAGATTTCATCATTACGATCCTTCGGGATGAGGATTTCAGCCGCAAATTCATTCGCTTTCTGCTCACACGGGTCATGGATGCTGCCATCGTTGATATAAAGGTCCTTTTTGCTGTCGTTGAGTACATGGCCTGCTTCGTGAAAGAACGAAAACCAGAACTGATCCTCCCGTTTGCCCCAAAGATTGAGCAGGATCATCGCCTTGGCGGCTGACAGCCACTTGGTCGCCCCGTGCCAGGGGACTTTTTTCATTTCCGGAACCAGCGCCAATGCAACTCCGGCTTCTGCGCACAGCCTTATGGTTTCAGGGATTGATTTTTCGGGATCTGCAATCGTCAGCAATCTGATTTTTCTCAGTGCCAGGGCAAATCCGCGTTTATCAAACGGCCTGCATGTCATCTGGTGGGCCTGGATTTCGCCTAATCTGATCCAAGCGGATGCCGGGCCCGGACACGTCTCAAAGCATTGAGAACGGCGAGCCGCGATTGCCGGCTCGGCCCAGATGTTTTCCCATGCCTCTGCATTGCTGACGCCGTAAAATTTTAAAATTTCCCTGAGAAGAAGGACCTTTTCCGTCCGCGGTTCAATGGCGCCCCGTTGGATGAGTTCCTTGACAGGAATTGTTTTCAGCCAGTCAAGGTCAGCCGCCAACTGATGCCGCTCCTGAATTTTTGCCAGTTGCTCCCGGTATTGCGCTTCCAGGTTGTTCCACATGCGTGATGGAACACCGGTAGCGAATTCCAACTTATTGGCTGTTTCATAGGTAATGGGCTGATCCCCTTTTGAAATACGGTTGATCGACTGGACCGTCAGTCCGGTTCGAATCGCCAGTTCCTTTTGGGACATGTCCAGCGATTCCATGACCTCTCTAAGTGTTTTTCCCGGAGGAATTGCATAGTCAGGCTCAAACTTATAGCGTTTTTTTGCCATCACCATGATTTGTACTCCCATATTAATGCGTATCCGCGATCTCGATAATTTCGATTTCCGTAACCTTTAACCGCTGTTGAAGTTTCCTTGCCATCTTCGGCCCAAGTCCCTTGATGGCCTCTTTTGTGTTGTTGCAGGTGTTTTGCAGCCTTTTGGTTTTGAAGTATATGATCATAGTACGTCGATTGCAACCAAAAAATTAACATGATATGTTAATCATAGCGATATCTGAAAGTTGGTTCATTATTTTGTGCATTTCGTGGTAACAAGAAAAGGCAGGCCCCCAAGCGGGGGCCTGCCTTTTGAAACAGGGTGATTGGGCAGAAGCGACTATCGTCTCTTTTTACGTTTTTTCAAAAATCCACAGGAGACGCCGCCCATCAAGATTAGAAGCGCAAGCACGCCCCAAGGGGTAAGAGACGGTATCGGCAGTTTCGGTTTCGATTTATTCTTGAACGTGCAGGTTACGTCCACACCTTCCTGAAGGTCCACGATCACGAAATCGGAATCGGTAATTGTGGCGATGGTCTGCCCGTTTTCCACGCATTCAATTTCAAAAAGCTCCCAGCCTTCAGGCACAATCTCGACAAATGTGTATTGGCCGGGCGCCAGTTCCTCGAAATAGGCTTCATTGGAAATGCCGTCCCGAGCAGGGGGAACTGTCCCTGGCATACGCACTCTTCGATATCTGTCTGAAAAACGAAAATTTCATCGGTCAACGGCAAGGCCTCCTTTCGGATCGTCAGGATGCCGCCGAGGGTCGTGTCATTCAGGTTTTCAAAAGTGCATGTGATGTCTTCCCCCGGGTCCAGGCGTATGGTGGCGGTCCTGGAAGCCAGATCGACCGCAGAGTTGCCGTTAGGGTCCGTGCAGACGATGCTTTTAAGGAAATACGGGTCGGGGTCCAACTCAGTGACCGTGAATTCTCTGCCATATGTGACGGCATCGCCTGATTCAAAAGTCGAGATGGACGAAAAGACCTTGGATTGGCCGTCGCTGAGAGAGAAGTTGCCGGTGCCATCGATGTCCTGGCTGAAATCGAAACTCTGGGCATCCGGCGGTTCGGCGTTCTTTACAATGGTGATGACGCCCTGCTTGGCATTGTAAAAGGTGCACGTGACGTCATCGCCATCAACCAGAGAGATTCTTACACCGTCTGTGATGCTGCTTACGACCAACGTGCCGGTGGATGAACAATCAATGTCCGCCAGATCCCAGCCGGAGGGCACTGTTTCCGTGACATCAAAAGGGCTATTCTCGGCGGTAACCACGAAGCTTCGGCTCGCGGGATAGGTGGGGTCCGCATCGTTATCCAGCGTAAAGGAGCCCAGATCTCCAGTGAAACCGAAATCCTGACCGTCCTTGGGCGTGGCATCCTTGATGATGGTGATGGTGCCCTCGCCTTCAGTGGCCTCGATAATATTGGTGAATGTGCAGGTAATGTCGTCTCCCGGGGCAAGCTCGACGGAGATATTGCGGTTGTCGACATCCACAGTCACCTTGTCATCCGAGCAGACGATGCTTGTGAGTTGGTACCCTGCCTCGTCGGCCTCGGTCACCCCGTAAGAGACGCCCGGTTCGAGGTCCGAAAAGACCTGACTTCCTCCGTTTCCCAGGCTGAAGTTTGTGGGGCTCAGACCGCCGCCGGCCGTGAAATCGAAAGAGCCCCCATCGGGAGCGGTTTTGATGATTGTCAGCGTGGCCGTTCGCGGGATAGCGCTGGCGCAGGAGTCGATCTCGTGGGACACCTGGTCACAGTGTGGCGTCTGATCCAGATTGGGCACGCTGGTGTCCGTGGCCCAGAGCAGGCAGACGCGGTCCGGGTCTCCCAATGCGGACCAACTGACGTACATGTCCACGTAATTGCCCGTAATCCGATATCCGATATCGCCCCCTCTTACATCCTGGAGACCGCCCAGGCCGGGAGTGCCTGTATCGTCATCATACTCTCTGATCCAATCATAGGTGTTGGAGGCGGGCAGGCCGCCCACCTGGATGTATACATCGGGCTCGGGCACGGTCCAGACCTCGCTGAAATCTCCCTGGGGAGGGGGCGCATCAGGATCGAAGCTGGACTCCAGGAGGTAGACTTCACCCAGTGCATCCCGGGTTTCGTCAACGGCCCCCGGCAGATCAGTGTTGTCCAGCCGGTCCTCAACCATGAGCAGGTA
>JAFDKD010000195.1 GCA_019307165.1 Deltaproteobacteria bacterium
TCCTCCAGGAATTTGTCAAAAAGAAACGCCTGCAGAAACTCCTCGGTCTCAGGGGAAAATTGCACCTTGATAATAACTGGGAAAGGTTGAGGGAGATGGAGTTGGATGAAAGCTAACGTGTTGGTGGATACCTCAATCTGGATCGAGTATTTTAATCATCGCCATTCAGAAGCAGGGGAAACGGTAGAAATGCTTCTAAGAGAGGAGCGGGTTGTCATAGCGGGCATCGTGCTGACGGAGTTGCTTCAGGGTGCGAAGATAAAAAGAGAGTTTGATGCTATTTTGGATAGCGTAGCGGCGCTTCCATTTCTTGATGCAACACTCGATACCTGGATCGAAGCCGGCAGGATCTCTTATTCCCTTCGGAGAAAGGGCGTGACCGTTCCCACTACGGATATCATCATTGCCTCTTTAGCCATAGAAAACCATTGTTCCCTTTTCTCCATGGATTTTCATTTTGACCAAATACCCGGCGTAGAACTGTATTTAAGACCTGTCCCGGGAAAGCCGTCCTGATCACAATTTTTCCCGGAATGCATGTTTCAAAGCGAGGGCGTGAGTTTCGACCTGCGAAGTAAAGGCTTGTCGTCAATCGGCGGAGGACAACTCTTTTTTTGAAAACCAGTGGGTCGTCTTCACGCATATCCTCACGAGCATGAGCATGACCGGCACCTCTATGAGGACCCCCACCACAGTAGCAAGGGCCGCTCCCGAAGATAAGCCGAAGAGCATGGTGGATGTGGCAATGGCCACCTCGAAGTGATTGGACGCACCGATCATGGCGGCTGGGGCTGCGTCCTCATACCTCAGTCGCATCAGCCTGGCCAGCCCGTAGCCGAGCCAGTAGATCAGAGTGGTCTGGATAAACAGGGGAATGGCGATCCACAGGATGGTCAGGGGGTTGGACAGGATGACCTCGCCCTTGAAGCTGAACAGCAGGACCAGCGTGACCAACAGCGCGATGATCGTGACCGGGGTCAACACGTGCAGGAACCTGTCCTTGAACCACGCTTCTCCCTTAGCGTTGATGATGGCTTTTCTGGAAACATAGCCCGCCGCCAGAGGAAGCGCCACGTAAATCCCGATGGACAGGACCAGCGCCTGCCAAGGGACCGGGAGTCGGCCCACGCCGAGCAGGAAACCGCCCAAGACGCCGTAGAGCACGAGCATCGTCAGTGAATTGATGGCGACCATGACCAGGGTGAGTCCGTCGTTGCCCCGGGCCAGATACCCCCAGACCAGGACCATGGCGGTGCAGGGGGCGATCCCAAGCAGGATGCAACCTGCAAGGTAACTGCGCCACAGCGGCACCTGGAGCATTTTGACGCCCTCCACGAGCACCACCGTGCCGGAACCGTATTCGGCGCCCGGCGGTAGATCCAGACCGAACGGCATCTTCACGTGATCGATGGCCTCCGGTCCAATGAACCCGTAAAAGAGCGTTCCCAGAAAAAAAATAGAGATGCCGTACATGGTGAAAGGCTTGACAGCCCAGTTCAGAAAGAGCGTCAGTAAAACGGGCTTCCCGCTTTTTCCGGCCTTGATTACTTCCGTGAAGTCGATCTTCACCATGATGGGATACATCATGAAAAACAGACAGACGGCGATAGGAATGGAGACAACGGGGGCGTCCCTCACATAGATAGCCAGGCTATCCAGGTATTTTGCAACTCCGGGGGCCACCTTGCCCAACAGGATGCCGGCAAGGATGCACAGGATCACCCAGACGGTAAGGTACCTTTCGAAAAACCCGAGACCTTTTGCCGGTGCTGCTTCGGTTGACATCCTTCGTCTCCTTATGAAGCGGACAGGAACGGATTGATGATAAAATATGCCGCCAGCAGGATAATGACCACGCCGGCCCCCTTTCGGAACCAGTTGCCGGCCCCCTGCCACCTCGTGTTTTCGAGGATGCCTTTCACGGCGGCCGTGGAGCTTCCGGCCACCACGATGGGGATACAGTGCCCGATGGCGAAAAGAAGGATGAACAGGATTCCCGTGGCAATCTGTTTTTGAACCGTGATAATCGCCAGGATGGGGGCGATAAAGCCGAAAGTGCAGGAGCCGGAAAGCACCCCGTATGCCAGTCCCAGGCCGAATGCGCCGAACAGGCCTCTGAAATTCAGGCGCTGCAGGAGGCTGCCGGACATGGCGCATTTTTCCACCCCGAGCATCCCCAGTGCCACCCACACCAGGACCAGGCCCACGAGAATTTGCCAGTAGTTGCCCACATCTCCCAGCATGCGTCCCAGCAGGGCGCAAACGACCCCCACCAGGGCGATGGTAATGAAGAGGCCCGAGGTGAAGGCCACGGAATATTTCGCCGCATCACGGGGTTTCAGGACCTGCTGCTGTCCTCCCACGTAGGCCACAATAAGCGGAATGGAGGCCATGTGGCACGGGCTGAACAGCACGCTGATCATCCCCCAAAGGAAACAGGCCAGGGCCGCGATGGCCGGCCCCGCGGACATCCACTCGTTCACCGTGAGAAAAACACTATCCATGTAGGAAATCCTTGCAGTTATTCAACGCCCATCTTCTTCAGCTGGTTGACGATGCCCTCTTCATTCATAAAACCGACGTGCCGATACACCTCTTTGCCGCTCTTATCGAAAAATATCTGCGTGGGAATGGCCCGGATGCCGAAGCGCCTGGCCGGCCCCTTGTCTTTCCACACGTCGACAAAGACGATGGCCGCTTTCCCTTTGTACCGGGCCTCCATTTTTTTCAAGATAGGCGCCATCATTTTGCAGGGAATGCACTTGTCGGCCCCCAGGTCGACCATGGTGACCATGCCCTTTACGGGGACTTCGGGAACATCGCCGGCGCACAGGTCCGATCCGAGAAGCGCGACGGCCATGAAAAGTATAACTCCGACCATGCCCATGCTTTTGCCAATATAAGTCATGTCATCCTCTATCCATGTCGATATATCCGCCGCCGCCATTTTTGAAGGCGCGGTAAAAAGGGCATCTGAAAAATTTTGAGATCGGCGAGCTTCTTGTGGATCTCGTTTTCCGGATAAAAGCCCTGATGGCGTCAAGCCTTCGTTATCCACCCCTTGATTTCATTCTTTGCGGGTATCTTGCCCACGCTCTTCACCTCGCCGTCCACAACCACGCCGGGCGTGATGAAGACGCCGTGTTTGGCGATTTCCATGGTGTCCTTGACCTTCACCACCGTGGCATCCACGCCGGACTCGGCCACGGCCTCATTCACGATTTTTTCCGTCTGCTGGCACTTCGGGCAGCCAGGACCCAATACCTTGATTTCCATGCGTCCCTCTCCTTATTCCATTTTTGAGGCAAGACTCCCAAGCCTCAATAAATATCTATAATTTCAATAAGTTGTAGAATTTCCGAAACGTTCAATTGCTTTGTGATGCCTCTTTCAGCAATTTGATCAATTTGCCCCTCGGAGGCACGCTTCCCACACACTTTACCTGGCCGTTGATCACGAGGGCCGGCGTCCCCATCACGCCGTAACGACCGATTTCCTTG
This sequence comes from Deltaproteobacteria bacterium, assembly GCA_019307165.1. GTDB lineage: Bacteria > Desulfobacterota > DSM-4660 > Desulfatiglandales > Desulfatiglandaceae > JAFDKD01. Next base: position 3,501 of record JAFDKD010000195.1, read on the forward strand.
ATATCCCGAACGTGTTCCAGATCGGCCGTGAGGTTAAGCTCGACCATGACCTCCATCAGTTCCCTTTCGAGTCCATCACACTGCACACAGCCCGGTCCCAAGACCTTGATTTCAAGACCTTCGGGGGCCTCATCTTCAAAGGGTTTTCCCAGAAATTTCTTGAATTCTCGAAGGAAGGCTTTTTCATACGCTTCTCTTGCTTTCTCCGGAATGAAATTCTTCTTTGACAGGCGGTTCAGGAGTTCTTTTGTTACTTCCCGATCAGGTCTCTCTCCATATTCCTCGGCAACGTCAGATATCACAGCATATAGCCCTATGATGCCGACCGGAGAGTTTCCGACCCTAATTTGAACGATATCATCGGTTCCCATTGAGTACCCTCCGTCACCCGGCGATGGCGCCGTAAATCATGCCGGCGATTGTTGAAAGAATCACGATGACGCCGCAGAAGGCGGCGGTTTTTTGGACACCGATCACCCTCCCGATCACCAGCATGTTGGGCAGCGAAAGTGCCGGGCCCGCCAGCAGCAGCGAGAGAGCGGGCCCTTTGCCCATACCGGCGCCCAGGAGCCCCTGAAGTATGGGGACCTCGGTCAGGGTGGCGAAGTACATCAAGGCGCCGGAAACCGAGGCGAATAGATTGGCCCAGAGGGAATTTCCCCCTACAAGACTCTGGATGTAATGCTCAGGGATCAGGGCCGGGTGGCCCGGCCTGCCCAGCATGAAACCGGCGGCGAGCACGCCCGCACCCAGGAGCGGGAAAATCTGTTTCATGAAGCCCCAGGAAGACTGAACCCAGCTGACCCGCTCATCCTTCCTGAACCAGCTTTTCAACATGAGAGCCAGAACGATGAGCAGGCCCGCGGTGACATACCACTTGGCGGCAAAGATGCCGGGCCACAGCCCGGTAGATCCTTCGCCGGGCCACAGCCCGGTAGATCCTTCGCCGGGCCACAGCCCGGTAGATCCTTCGCCGGGCCTGGCAAATGCGGCAAAAACGAGGATGAGCACCATCACCAGCATGAAAAGGGCATCCTGAGTGAGGGTCCTGTCCGTAGCTTCATCCTCGGGAAGATAGATCCGCCCCGCCGTACGGGAGGCTTCCTCCTTCCTGAAAAGGAAGGCCATGATCAGGCCCGTGAGCACCGCAAACACCACGGCCCCGATGGCCCGGGCGAGGCCCAGCTCCCACCCCAGGATGCGGGCGGTGAGGACGATGGCCAGCACATTGACCGCAGGTCCCGAATAGAGAAACGCGGTGGCGGGCCCGATGCCCGCTCCCTGGCTGTAGATGCCGGCAAACAGGGGCAGGACCGTACAGGAGCAGACCGCCAGGACCGTACCCGAGACGGATGCCACGGAATAGGATAGGATTTTTTTAGCCGTGGCCCCGAAGTATTTGAGCACCGAGGCCTGGGACACAAACACGGCGATGGCCCCGGCGATAAAAAATGCGGGGACCAGGCAGGTCAGCACATGCTTGCGGGCGTATTCCTGGAGCATCATAAAGGCCTCGAGGCCCGATTGCCGGATGGTTTCGTTGCCCCAGGGGATATAGTAGGCGGCGGCGAACAGAAAAACGATCCACGCCAGTTTCGTTCGTTCTTTCATGTTGTTTCCTCATATGAAACTTCGTATGATTCAAGGTTCAGGGTTACACGTTACGCGTTGCGAGTTGCGCGGAGGTTGATTATCTCTCGCAAAGAACGCATAGATCGCCAAGAAGGGGGTGGATCTCCGCGCCCCCCTGTCGTCCCCGCATGAATCTGGCGGGGACCCAGCATCATATCAAATCAAAATACAAATCCTTCCATTCAGGTTCTCTGGATTCCCGCCGTCCTTGCGAGGGGAATGACGGCTTGCTTTTATTCCTGGATTCCCGCCAAATTCATGCGGGAATGACAGATTGTTTACATTCCTGGATTTCCCGCCGTCCTTGGGCGTGCCGCGGCGTAGCTGCGAGGCAGCGAAGACGGGCGGGGCCGCCCCCCAGGCCGGAGGCGGCGCTCATACCTGAATCTTGATAGATTCAACTTATAGTTATATTCCAATATCGTTATTTAGTAGAGGTAAATAAATTACCGGCCGCAGATGTTTTCTCTCCGAATCACGGGAAGTCGTTCCACCAATACGGCGATTTCCCCGTCATCTTCGAGCCAGTGCCTCAGGTTCCCCAGCAAGCTGGCCACATAGGGACTGTTTTCTCCGCCGGAAAGATGATAATTGACCCATTGCCCATCCTTTTTGGACTGGACCATGTCGGCTTCTTCAAGTAATTTCAAATGCTTCGATACAGCCGGCTGGGAAATCTGAAGCGCTTCCCGCAATTCGCAGACACACATGGTCTTGTGTTGCAGCATTTTAACGATTTTGACCCGGTTCGGGTCCGACAGGGCCTTCATGACCTTGATAAATTCCTTCATGGCATCCGTCCTGTAATGGGGTTGCCTCTAGTATAACCAAACAGTAATATATTGTCAAGGTGTCGGGCGGGAACAAAGAATATCGAATATCGAATACCTGCCTTCCGAAGTCTCGCACGAAGGAAGGTCGAACAAGGAATGTCGAAGGAATGAGGAAATTTAGAATTTAGGATTTAGAATTTGGATTTTAGTAAAGTCAGATATTGACATGCCAAATTTAGTCGGCATCTTTTTTGCCGCCCTCCGCCCTCCGCCCTCCGCCCTCCGCCCTCCGCCCTCCGCCCTCCGCCCT
>JAFDKD010000922.1 GCA_019307165.1 Deltaproteobacteria bacterium
GCTGCTACCGCCTCTCGCTTGCCCGAGTATAATGGCCAACAGCGGGCGGGAAAAGGAAAAGTTTCTTACACGATTAGACTGGCCGCCCCCCAGGCCAGAGGCGGCGCTGACACCCGACACCTAATGGGTGCATCACTTACAGGACTTGGTTGTTGCAAGGCCCCCTATGGGGGCAGCCTCAAAGCCGAGTCCTATGGACCCGGATCTTTATTCCATGTAGCTATCGATCATGTCCTGAACAGCCCTCAGGCAAACCGGGCACAACCCGTCATATATTCTTGATTTCATGGTGCAGTCCATGAATGGCCTGTAAACGCCTTTATCCACGTACCCGCCGCCTTCATACACGCCGACGATCGTGTCATATTCGGGTGTGGCGGGTGTGGGGATCGGCGTTTCGTCGTCCACCATGTCCATCCATTTGCTTTCAAAGTCGACCAGTGTCGTGAGATTGGGTTCCCAGGGTTCGATATCCAGGGGGTAAAAAGGTTCTTCTACAAACCCGGAGGAATAATATTCGTCCCCCAGCCCGGCAAGGGCATGGCTAAATTCATGCAGTAACACAAAATCGGAGTCTTCGTTATCGCTTGTGACCATGGCATAATGGTTGTAAATCCCGCCGCCGCCGTACTGGGAATGATTGACCAGGATAATGATCCGATCATAAGGGGCGCAGGAGGCCAGATCTTTCACGGCCTTGAAATCTTCGGTCGTGATGTATCGTTCAATGCCGAAGGCGTCAAACGAGGTGTTTAAAATGGTATCTTTGTAAATGCCTTCGCTGGGAATATCCGTGCCGGACTCTTTTGACCAGGCATTCACGCCCCAAATATTGATCTTGTCTCTGTTTTCATTAAATGGGGCGGATTGAAGCAGGTACTCTTTGAATCGCAAGCAATCTTCCCTCAGTTTTTTCCATTCCTCCCTGGTATATCCCTCGGGTAGAATCACGATATCCAGTTTTTCATTGGGATTGCCCGAATAATGGATTTGAAATCGCCGGCATCTCAGGTTTTTCCGGCGAATCAACTCGGTCCTGCGGGGAATGAAGTCCACGGAATATTTTTTTTCCCAATCGTTCGCATGGTTTCTGCTGAGAAAATCGATGCGTACGGCATGTCGGGGCATGGGCATGGTTACGGCTTCATAAAAAGACCTGTAGCCGCTCTTGGCATCTTCGGTCCTCTGCCACTCCCGAAACAGCGTTGCATATCCCCTGGCGTACAGCAGTTCTTCCGATTGCAGGTCAACCATTTCGATTTTGTAGTACCCGTAGTCGAAAGGGTCTTCCAGCAGGGTTTTTGAACCGGCCCACCGGTGTTCCTCGATGAACGCGATCCGCTGGTATTCCTCTTTTTCGGAATTGCCCGAATGCAGATAATCGATACGCAGGGTGCTCTCTCGAAAATGATCCCTGAACTCCGCATTCAGGGGGAGGGGCGTCAATACCAAGAGTAGGGTCAGGATCAGTCTTTTCATGGCCGAATATCTTAATCTACCGTAATTATTCAGGTTGTCAGGTTCACGGTTGGCCTCCCTGCGCGCCTCATATTTCTTGAGATAATTGAAAACCACGAACGGCAGCACGTGTTCGTCCGGCCTGTTCGTAGACATCTTTAAATTCGCCGGGCGATATGTATTCTTCATCCACGGCGATGTAGAGTTCGCTTCGCTCACAATTGGAATATTCCATGTGGTCGGCATAAAAAAAGATGCCATTAAGAACCTTTTATTCCATCTGCAAAACCTGGTCCTCTGGGCCAGTCGAAGCTCCCGTGCAGCGGGGGTCAGAGTTTTCCGGCTATGCCAATGCAGGAATAAGGTTTCAGGTGTCAGCGCCGCCTCTGGCCTGGGGGGCGGCCAGTCTGATCGGAGAAGAAACTTTTCCTTGACCCTTTAAGCTTCCATCCGGCCTCCCCCTTTTTAAAGGGGGGAGAGTGCAAAAAAGCCCGAGGGATAAGCTGACTTACCTAGCAGTGTGTCGGACTTTCCTTGTAAGTACTTGAAATCATTGGGTTGGCTATTTTGAACCACAAAAATAAATGCCATGAAATCAACTGGTTACACGGTGTCTCCTACGCAAG